>DATMUN010000325.1:0-3601 GCA_035563895.1 Occallatibacter sp.
CCGGCCCCAGCCCGCGCCCGCCGCCCTGGTAGGCCTCGGTCGAGTCCGTAAACCGGTCGCAGAGTACAATCTTTCCGGCCTCAAGCGCTGGCTCAATTACTTCGGCAATGGCCTGCGCGCGGTCGGCAAACATCAGCGCCATCTCCGCCATCGGAGCCACCGGAGCGGAGCCCGAGTCCAGCAGCAGCGCGCGGATGCGGTCGCCGGTGGCCGTACCGCCCGGCTGTCGCGTCACCACCGGGGAGAGTCCGCGCTTCTGCATCCATGCCGCAAGCTTTTTAATCTGTGTGGTTTTGCCGGAGCCGTCAAGCCCCTCGAAGGTGATGAACAATCCGCGCGGCATGGCGAGAGTCTAACACCGCGCCCAGGGGCGAGACGTAGCTATGTGATTTGTGTTACAAACAGTTGACTCTCGGCAGGAATCCGGAGACTGTAGAGCCGGAAACTCAGCCGCGTAGCAGTATAGCTGTTCGCATAAAAGAGGCCCGCACCGGCGCCAAAGCTCAGGCGCAGATGGAGACCGCTGAGAGGTAGTTGCGGCCCCACCATGCCGCGGCGGGAGTTAGATCACAGTGAAGTTCTCTTTTGTGAGGCTGTTTGTCACCTGCGGCTGCGCAGTCGCAAGTCTGGTTTCAACCCCTGGCGTAAACGCGCAAAACCTGACCCTCGAGGGCCAGACGGGCGGCTTCATCACGCCCACTGCCTACGTGGTTTACAGCGCCAAGGACCATTCTTTTTCTCATCCCGCAGTTGGCTATCATTTTGTGAATGCGTCCAACGTGATCGGCAACATCCACACCTTCAGCATCACCGAGGGCTACGGCAACCGGCTGGAAGCCGGCTACACGCGCAGCGTGCACACCAAGGGCAACAGCGTGGCCTTCAGCTCGCTGTGGGACTACTCGGGCATGAACATCGTGCACGGCAAATTCGTCGCCATCAAAGACGGCGAGTTCGGTCCCTGGACGCCCGGCGTGGCCGTCGGCGGCCTGGTGCGCACCAGCGACAAGTTTGTGAGCGGCGCCCTGAATCAGGAGCTTACCGGATCGCTGAAGAGTTACACCAACGGCGACATCTATGCCGTGGCCACCAAGACCTGGCTGCATCCGCCCGTGCCGTTCCTTATTAACTTAGGACTGAAGTTCACCAACGCTTCGATCTATGGCCTCGGCGGACAGGCCACGCGATTCGGCGGACGCCTCTTCGGCGGCCTCGGCATTCCGCTGCCGGGCCCGCTCCACACCGCTATTGTTCCAGCCATCGGCTTCACGCAGGAGCCGCCACAGGTCACCAACCTGAGCGCCATCCTCTACAACAGCAGCACGGGCACCTTGGGAGCACCCGCGCACCTGCCCACGACCATGGACTACGCCGTGCGCATTACGCAGAAGGACAACCCGCACTTCGCCTTTGACGCAGGTGTAGGCCATGTCGCCGGCACCATCGGCAGCACGCTGGTGGCCACCGGTGTGCCCTCCAGTCCGTACGCAGTCATCCCGGTCGACCTGAAGGCGAACTCGGTCTTCGGCATGGGCCTCAGCTTCCGCTACTAAAACCAGTCAGCAGAAAACATGAAAGCGGGCGTTCTCTCCGTGCGGAGAGAACGCCCCTTTTGCTGTTGCAAGTATCTGATTCGTCAATGCGTCAGGAATCTTTTCCGCACATCTGGCAACTTCCCGCAATCCAGGGGGTTCAAATGGGAGTAGCCTGAGGGCGCGATTGGGAAGTATGCCCAAAGGCAGTTGCCGGCACGCGAAGCCGGCCCGGCCTCAACCCGTCGAACCCCGCAGTGGGCAAGACTGGCTGAACGAGAAATTCAAGGAGGTTCTCCATGCGGTTTCTTCATTCTGTGCGCTGGATTTTGATGGCGCTTGTGCTCTCAGTCGTGACCGCCCCGGCGTTTGCCGGCGTGTTTGTCAGCGTGAATTTTGCTCCGCCGGTGATGCCTGTGTATGAGCAGCCGCCGTGCCCCGAGCCGGGCTGGATGTGGACGCCGGGCTATTGGGCCTACGGGCCTGACGGCTACTACTGGGTGCCGGGCGCGTGGGTGCCTGCTCCCTATGAGGGCGCACTCTGGACGCCGGGCTACTGGGGCTTCGGCGAGGGGCTCTATGTGTGGCACCCGGGCTACTGGGGTCCGCACGTGGGCTACTACGGTGGCATCAACTACGGCTTCGGCTTCTTCGGCGTCGGCTTTGTGGGCGGCATGTGGCGCGGCCACGACTTCGTCTACAACACCGCTGTCATGCGTGTGAACAACACCTACATCCACAACACGTACATCGATCGCACGGTGATTACGAACCACACCATCGTCAACGACCGCGTGGCCTTCAACGGCGGCCGGGATGGCGTGCGCTACCAGCCGCGGTCTGAGGAGCGCAGCGCGATGAACGAGCGTCACATGGCTCCCACGCAGTTCCAGACGCAGCATGTGGATGCCGCTCGCAACGATCGCAGCATGTACTTCAAGGCCAACAACGGCCACCCGCAGACCATGGCCACCGATCGGCCTCTGGGTTACAACGGCAACGGCCAGATGCGCGGACAGAACCAGCAGCAGTACCGGCAGCAGAACCAGCCGCAACAGTTCAACCAGGGCCGTCAGCAGGCGCAGCCGCAGTATCGCCAGCAGAACCAGCCGCAACAGTACAATCAGGGTCGCCAGCAGGCGCAACCGCAATATAGCCAGCAACAGCCGCAGCAGTACAACCAGGGCCGCCAGCAATCGCAGCCTCAGCAGTATCGTCAACAGAACCAGCCGCAGCAGTACAACCAGGGCCGGCCGCAGTCGCAACCTCAGTCGCGCCCGCAGAGCCAGCCTCAGTCGCAGCCGCGTAACCAGGGCCAGCCCCGCAACGAAGGGCAGCCCCGCGGGCAGGATCGCGGTCAGGGCGGAGAACATCCGCACGGCCGCTAAGCCTGATGTGTACTAAGAACAGGGGCCCGCGGTTCGCCGCGGGCCTTCTTGTATCTATGCGCGCCGCGCGGGCTCCAGTCCCATAATCTCGATCTCGATGCCGCCGTACTCCGGGTGGTCGTTCTCGCGGATACGATAGGCCACATCGACGCGGCTACCTTCTGCCAGACCCAGCTCCGCAGCACGAAACGCCAGATCCCAGCCCACCGCGCGAATCGCGCCGCTGCTGCCGGGACTCGGCAGCGTCTGACTCGCGGCCTGCGCCAGCTCCAGCCTCACATGGCGCTCCTTCATCACGCGCACCGCCGCCAGCAGTTGCACATCGCGCGCCACAAACACCGGCTCCGCATTGCCGTGGCCCAGCGGCTCCAGCTTGCGCAGCCAGCCGGCGAGCGTCGGCGTAATGCGATCCACCGGCAGCTCCGCATGAATGTGCAGCAAACGCTCAGGCTCACGCTCGGCAAGCCGCTCCGCCGCATGCGCGCTCAGGCGGCTCTTCAGTTCCGGCAGCCGCTCAGCGGGCAACGCAAACCCCACAGCGAAGGCATGCCCGCCGAAGCGTGTGAACAGGTCCGCGCAGGTCTCAATCGCCTCAAGCAGCGGAAACCCACCCACCGAGCGTCCCGAGCCGTACGCCACGCCGTCTTCGATACCGACCACGATCGCAGGCTTGGCCGTGCG
>DATMUN010000326.1:0-3058 GCA_035563895.1 Occallatibacter sp.
AGTGAGGGGGACTGTGACTGGGTAAGGGGAGTGATTTCCCTGGTCTCAGAACCGAGGCCAGGGGCACCCGGTAATCAGGTGGCGGGACGCGAAGGTCAGCGGGAGATGTAGCCCCACTTGCTTGTTTGGTCATCGATGACGAGAACGGCGGCCAGGCCTTCAGCAAACGGGCGGGCCGCGCCGAATTGCGGGCTCACGGCGAGCTGTCCTCTCTTGTCGATATAGCCCCATTTGCCGGTCGGCGATTCGCCTACCAGTACCGGAGCAAGGCCCTGAGAGAACGCGGCGGCGGATCTCCATTGCGATCCGATGGGAGTCGAACCGCTTTCGTCGATGAAGGTGTATCTTGTGTCGGCGAGGAGTTTGGTGTTGCCTCCCGGGTCGGTTCCCCACCCATAAGCGGTGCTCGAAACCAGCGCGAGGCCGTCGTGGAAGTTGACGGGCTCAGGGAACTGAAGCGGGATGATCTCCGTTCCGCTTTTATCGATGACGCCCCATTTGTTCTTAAGGCTGCTGGCGAAGGCCACGGTGGCTGTGCCGTTCCTGAAGGGGTAGGCAAAACCCCATCGCGGACCGAGGACGAACTTTCCGGTGGTGTCGATGTAGCCCCATTTGCCGGTATCCGGATCGCCGACGCGGACGGCTGCTACGCCTTCGGTGAAGCAGAACGCATCGTCGAACTCTGGCTTGATTACGAAGTCGCCTGACTGGTCGATGAAGCCAAAGTGCCGGATGGCGGCGGATTCGGTCCAGCCGACATTGACGCCGACGAGAGTCAGTCCGTTTCCGCAAGGGAGCAGGATTCCGGCTTTGAGATCGGAAGTGTATTTGCCCTGTCGATTGATGATGCGCTCTTTTCCGGTGACGACGTTGCCGGTGCGCACCACGGAGAGGCCGCGTGAAAACGGCGTGACGTGATCCCAGTTGGGGCTGATGGCGATGTTGCCGGTTCTATCGATGAAGCCCCATCGACCTGTTGCTTTGTCGCCGATGCGGACGGCTGCGAGCCCTTCGCTGAAGGCGCCGGCGTCGTCGAATTGCGGGGGGATGACGAAGCTGCCGGACCTGTCGATGTAGCCCCACTTCCAGCCCTGGTCTTCACCGACCTGCACGGCTGCGAGGCCCTCGGAAAACGGTCCTGCACTGGCGAATTGCGGAGCGATGACGAGCGAGCCGGTGACGGGTGCGGTGGATTTATCGTCTGCCTGTTTGGACGATGCGTGCGCACGCGGGGCGGGGAACAGAGAGAGCGGCAGCAGCAAGGCAGCGAACAATGCGCGTCTCATGGTCGTACTCACGCAGCGTCTTCCTTCTTTTATGGATCAGGCGGTGATGAAGGAATCAGAGTAAATCCGGGAGGAGGCGCTGGAGCGGGGGATACCACTTAAGCGTCATTACGAGGGATTGTTGACGGATATGAGGTGGGATGGTTTTTGGGCGGGGGGTGCTGCTGGCCGGGGCTGGAGCTCCTTCTTGCGAGATGTGTGCAGGGTCTTCCGGGGCCTGAAGGCCCCGGCTCCCTCGGGGTGTCTGCGTGGCCGCGGTTAGTTCTTGTCGGTGTCGCTGGCGTCGGAGTGGTGGTGGGTGTAGTGGGTGATGTTGTCGTCGATGTGGTCGGGGTTGACGGAGAGCTGGACGATGTCGAGCTCGTTGCCGTCGTGATCGACGATGAACATGCCCATGCGGGAGCCCTCGGGGCGCATGTAGATGAGTGACTGCTCGCCCTGGCCGCGGCGGCTGGTCTCGCGGATGACGAGTTGCCACTCGGGGCCGAGTTTGGCGGCGACGAGGGAGTCGAGCTCGGAGCCGTCGACGGGTACGTTGAAGTCGTCGAACTCGGCGACGTGGAGGTTGGCGGCTGCGCCGTGGCTGGCGCCGCGGGCCATGAAGCTGATGAGCCCCATGAGCGGAATGCGCGTGGCGTGGACGTGGTAGCGGCCCTCGATGGAGTCGACGACGGAGTTGAAGCCGCCACCTGAGCCGCCGGCGAGCACGGCCACGGGCACGAAGAGCGCGATGGCACAGAGAGGAATCCAGAGCAGTCTACGCATCATTTTTCTCCTTTGTCGCCTTTGCGGCCTTTGCCGTGAGAGCTGACGCCGGGCACATCAGAGAGTGCGCCGAGGCCGCTGAGGCCGTGCAGCTTGCCAAGGTCTTCCATGCGGATGGGTCCGAGGATGAGCACGAGGGTGAGCTCGCGCGGCTCGGCGGTGAGGATGAAGATGCCGTGGGACTCGCCGTTGACGAGCTTAACCATGATGTCGGTCATCTCTCCGGAGCGGCGCTCGTTGGTGCGGATGATGGGCGACCACTCGGGTGTTTCGAAGGCCTTGCGGAGCTGGTCGATCTGCTCGAGGGAGTACTGGCCGTCCTTGTCGAACTCGTAGCTGCGGACGTAGATGCCGTCGAGGCCCTGGATGAGCTGGCGAACGGCGGCGTCATCGTCGTTTTTGCCGTTCATGACTTTGGCGGCGAAGGCGAGGGTGTTGCGGTTGAGCGAGACCTCGGTGACATCGGAGGCGCGGGCGGCGAGTTCCTTCTCGAGCGCGGGCGGCAGAGGCAGTTGGTTCTGCTGCGCGCACAGGGGCAGTGCGAAGGCAGAGAGGGCAAGCAGTGCAGCGGCCAGACGATGTTTCATGACGAGGGTCTCCTTACTCGGTTTCGTTGGCGCGGTCGCGTGCGGCGAGGCGCGCATTGACTTCGTTGAGAGCGCGGTTGGTGATGCGCAGAGCGGTGAGGACCTGGCGGCGGGCTTCTTCGCCCTGGCGCTGCTGCTGGATGTGGCGCCAGGCGAAGCCTCCGCCGACGGCAGCGGCCAACACGAGCGAGGCGGCGAGGCGCTGCCAGAGGACGACGCGGCGATGGAAGCGCTGCGTGCGGCGACGGCCGCGCGCGGCGAGGATGCGTGCCTTGAGCGCAGGCGGCGCGGGACGGCGGGGCAGGGCTTGACGCAGCTGCTGCTCGAGCTCGCGCATTTCGCTGATGGGTTCAGGCGGCTCAGGAACCACGGACAAACTCCTTGAGGCGGCTTTGGGCTTTGGCCCGCAGCAGTTTGAGT
>DATMUN010000327.1:0-2303 GCA_035563895.1 Occallatibacter sp.
GCAAAGTACTCCACCGCCGGCAGCCACGTCGGATCCTTCTTCGGGTCCGCCGCGTCGCACTCCGCTGCTGCCTCCTGCGACACTTCCTCCGGGTCCGGCTCGCCCTCTTCGGCCTGCGTCTCCGCCTGCCGCTCGGCCATCTGCTTCTGCCGCAGCTCCAGCCACTGCGCGTAGGTCATCTGCCGCCGCGGCGTCAGCCAGCGCATCCACGCCCGGTGCGTGCCCTCGGTAAAGTAAACCGGAATCCCCAGCTTGCGCGCCGTCACCGCCAGCCCGCTCACGTGGTCGGAGTGCTCGTGCGTCACGATGATCGCGTCCAGCGCCGCCGGGTCCTCGCCCGCCAGCTTCATCCGCCGGAACAGCTCCCGGCAGCTCAGCCCCGCGTCCACCAGAATGCGCGTCTGGCCGCCCGTAACAACCGAAGCGTTGCCCTTCGACCCCGACGCCAGCACTGTGAACCGCACCATGTTTTGAGAATACCGCGCATGCCTGTGCAACGCGCGCCGAGCCATTAACCGCCTTGGAACGCGTCGCCATAACAGCGTCAACAACAATTTCCTCCCGCTTCCCGCGCCGCCACCGTATCCTGAACCACAACCGCCATGCCTCCGCGCCAACGCCTTCGCGTCCCCGCCCTCGCAGCCGCCCTCCTCGGCAGCAGCCTCTCCGTCCGGGCCGCAGACCCACCCCTTGCTCCCACACTTCTAAGTTGGGACCGCGGCGCCGCAGCCCGCTACCTCGACAGCCGCGAAGCCTGGTGGCAAAGCTGGGACCACGCGCAAAAGGACAAAGGCACCTACTGTGTCTCCTGCCACACGCAAGCCTCCTACGCCTTCGTCCGCCCATCTCTCCATCGCGACCTCAAAGACTCCACCCCGGTCCCCGCCGAGCAAGCCATGCTCGAAAGCATCAGGAAGCGCGTCCGCCTCTGGAACGAGGTGCTCCCCTTCTACAGCGACGCACTCTACGGAACCGGCAAGGAAGTCGAATCGCGCAACGCCGAGTCAGTCTTGAACGCCGTCATCCTCGCCAGCTACGACGCGCCAACCGGCCATCTCAGCGACGCCACACGCCTCGCATTCGACCACGCCTGGTCTCTGCAAACGCTCACCGGCCCCGACGCCGGCAGCTGGGTCTGGCAGAACTTCGATTACGCACCGTGGGAGTCAAAAGAGTCGCAGTACTACTGGGCCGCGCAGATGGCGCTCACCGCAGCCACCGCACCCGACCACTACCGCTCCGACGCCGCAGCCGCGCATCACCTGGCCCTGCTCGAGACCTACCTGCACGACCACTTTGCCTCGCAGCCTCTCGTCAACCAGCTCATGGCCGCGCGCGCCGCAAACCACCTCTCCGGCGTGCTTCCCCGCCCGCAGCGCATCGCGCTTCTCGCGCAGATTGAGTCCATGCAGCACGCAGACGGCGGCTGGAGCCTCACCGATCTCGGCACCTGGCATCGCCGCGACAAAACCCCGCTTGTCCCCGACTCCGACGGCTTCGCCACCGGTCTCGTCACGCTGGTGCTGGAGGAGAGCCACCTGCAAAACGACTACGCTGCACGCGGCTATAACTGGCTCGCCACGCATCAGGACAAGCGCACCGGCGCATGGCCCGCATGGTCCGTCAACAAAGACCGCGACCCGAAATCCAACGTCGGCCAGTTCATGTCCGACGCCGCCACCAGCTACGCCCTGCAAGCCCTCGACGCGAAACGCTGACGCCGCTCTACTCCGGCAGCGCCGCCGGAATCTCAATCGCCACCAGTGTTCCCCGCCCCGGGCTGCTCACCACCTCAAACAACGCCTGCGGCCCGTAGAGGACCTCCAGCCGCTCCTGCACGTTCTTCATCCCGATGCCAGCGCCCTCGCGCTTCAGAGCCGTCGCAGGCCTCTGGCTGATGCCCACTCCGTCGTCCGCCACCTCGATCCGCACCCGGTCGCCCTCCATCCGGCTCCGCAGCGTCACCGTGCCGCCATGCAGCCGCGGCTCAAGCCCATGCTTGATCGAGTTCTCAATCAGCGGCTGCAGCAGAATGCTCGGCACCGGCACGCTCAGCGTCCGCGGGTCGATATCCTTCTCCACCCGCAGCTTGTCCGCACCAAACCGCACCACTTCGATGTCGAGATAATCGTCCGTAAACGCCAGCTCATCGCTCAGCGGCACAAAGCTGTCGTGGTCCTTCAGTAGCGCCCGCAGAATGTTCGCCAGCTTCACCGTCATCTCGCGCGCCAACTCCGGCTTCCGCCGCACCAGCGCTGCAATCGAATTCAGCGTGTTGAAGAGAAAATGCGGATTGATCTGCC
>DATMUN010000328.1:0-8498 GCA_035563895.1 Occallatibacter sp.
TGGCGCTGGCGCCGGAAGGCGACCTGGCTTACGTGGCGAATACCGGGTCAAACAATGTTTCTGTTCTCGACCTGAAGGATCGCCGCGAGGTTGCGGCTATCGGGACGGGCGAGGAGCCGGATGCGCTGGCGGTTGCTCCGGATGGCAAGACGCTGGTTGTCGCCAACCGCCGCGGCAACTCGGTGAGCCTCATTGACCCGGCTACACGGCTGGTGCGTGCGGTCTTCTCCGGCTGCGCGGGGGCGGGCGATGTGGTGGTTCTGCCCGACTCGACGAAGGCGTTTGCGGCCTGCTCGGAGGGCCACCAGATTATGGCGATTGCGCTGGCGCATGCGGCGGGCAAGCCCTCGCCTGCCGATGCTGCACAGACCGACCGCGTGGAAGCGCTGCTGGACGTGGGTCATGAGCCAGTGCGGCTTGCGCTGAAGCCGGACGGCGGCGAAGTCTTCGTGGTGAACGCGCAGAGCGACACGATCTCCGAGGTGATTACGGGGACGGACGACGTGCTGGGCGCGTACCTGATGGGTGAGAGCCCGGCGCACGGCATCATCTCAGCGGACAACGCTTATGCCTATGTGAGCAACGGACGCTCGCAGGAGGTGGCGGTCTACGCCATCGACGACGGCAAGCGGCTGGGGTCGATCCACGTGGGCGACGGGCCCTCGGCGCTGGCCTTCTCGGCTGCGGGGCATCTGCTGTTTGTGGTGGATGCGCGGTCGAACGACGTGGCCGTGGTGCGCACGGCCTCGCGGTCGCTGTTCACGCTGCTGCCTGCCGGGCGCGGCCCGAACGCCATCGCTGTGAAGGCGTTCAAGCTGCAATAGCTCACCCGGCGATTGGCGCAGGCGAGGCTACTCGCCTTTGTCGATGCCGTTGCGAACGCTGAACTGCGCACCGGCGAAGAGGATGAGGCCTGAGGTGTAGGCCCAGAAGATGATGCCTACGGAGACGTGGAAGCCTCCGTAGAGCTCCTTCAGGTGGAAGTGCGGTAGAACGGCCAAAAACGCGTACTTCGACAGCAGCCAGATGATGCCGGTGACGATGGACGTGCGCACCACCGGACGCCACGGCACCTTGCGGTTAGGCAGCAGCCAATAGATCGAAAAGAAGAACAGGATTGCGGCGACACCGGTGGTCGCCGCCAACACTGAGAACGTAAGCGTCTTGAAGACGAAGTTGTCTGTGTGGCCGAAAAAGATGCCTGTAAGCATGGTGTTGAATACGGCGTTGACCGACACGCTGGCGATGCCCAGAGCCACGAGCAGGATCGCCAGACCGAAGGCAACGAGCTGGTTCATGATGTAGTTGCGGCTCTTGGTGACGCCCCAGGCCTGGTTCAGCGCGACTTCGAGCGGCAGAAAGATGCCCGTGCAGGCGACCAGGATCATGATGATGGGGAAGATCGCCAGCTCCTGATGCGAGGCGGCCTTTTGCGATACGGTGGCCACGAAGTCGGGATCCGAGGGCACGAAGTACTTCACCATGTCGGTGACGGTATCGGTGACAACCTTGACCGTTGCCTTGGAGCCAGGCACCGCGTCGGCGAGCGCATAGAGCAACACAATAAGCGGGATAAAGGACAGGATAGCGTTGGCGGCGACCGAGAAGGCGTAGGTGTGCACCTCGCTGTCGAGCAGGTAGCGCACCAGCGAGGCAGCGCTCGAGCGCAGCCGAAACCACTTTGTTTCCGTTACCGGGACTTCGTCCGGCTCCGCTGTGGCGACCTTAATTTCTTCTGATTTCGTACCACTATTTGATACGTCTTCCACGTCTCAATTCCCTTTCTATTCCGCGCAAGATTCCGACCCCTTGCCGCTCACGCCGCTCCAGTGTTCACGCGGCTTCCAACACTAGAATAGCTGGCCCGGCGGTTGGGCGCCGGCGGGGTTAAACGCTGTTTTCAGAGCATCTTTATCTATTTTCTCCTTGCATCCGGTTGTTTTTCCTGCCATAACTTGAGCACGGCGTGTCACGTGGGTGCGCCTGCAGTTTTACCGGATGGCCTTTGCTTTTCGATGTTGTTTGTTTTGGGGATCTCACCTCAACTCGGCGAAGTCATCAAGCTGCCTCTGCGTGCGGGATACCGCCGCCCCGGCAGCTTGTGTCGTCTCTGGAGTTAGTAAAGAACGCTAATTGCAGTAATTGAAGGAGAGAGTGCGCAATGAAGGAACAAGGCGTCGTGAAGTGGTTTAATGGTGCAAAAGGATACGGTTTTATTCAGCGCTCGAGCGGTGAGGATGTGTTTGTCCACTTCTCCGCAATCCAGGAAGAGGGCTATAAGACACTGAACGAGGGCGAGTCTGTGGAGTTTGAATGCCAGCAAGGGCCGAAGGGCCTGAGCGCGGCTAACGTGATGCGCCTATCGTAACTGACGAGTTATAAACTCTTCGGTTCGAGGTTTCACTTTCCTTTTCTGGACTCACCTATCAGAGTTAGCTTTTTGAGCGCCCATCGGGCCGCTGTACGCAGACCTGCATCTGCAGCATCGGCCCAGTGCCGCAGCCGCGGAACCAGCTCAACCGCTCCCGTGTTCCCTGCTGCAATCGCCACGTTGCGCAAGAGGCCGAAGAAGCCTGCACGCCGCACCGGCGATCCGTTGAAGGCGCGCTCCCACTCTGCTTCGTCCATCGCTGCCAGCCACTCGAGTGCCGGGTTCACAAGTTCCGCGCGTGCCGCCATCTCCGCGTCGGAGGTGATGGGCGCTTTGCGGTTCCACGGGCATACGTCCTGGCAGATATCACAGCCGAAGACCTGGCGGCCCATGCCTTCCATGAGCTCCGGGACGATCTCGCCGCGGTGTTCGATGGTGAGGTAGGAGATGCAGCGCGTTGCGTCCATCCGATAGGGCGTGAGCGCCTGCGTGGGACACGCCTGGATGCAGCGCGTGCAGCTTCCGCATCGGTCCGGTAGCTCCGCACTTGCGCTCTCAGATGGAGTGTTGAGGCTGGTCAGGAGCACCCCGAGGAATGCGAATGAGCCCAGCTTCGGGTGGATGAGGCAGGTGTTCTTGCCGGTCCAGCCGAGGCCTGCGGCTGTGGCCAGCGCACGCTCCACCACGGGGCCGGTATCGACGAAGGCGCGTGATTCGAAGTCGCCGAGCTGGTGGTGCAGGCGAGCCTCAAGCGTGCGCAGGCGTTTGAGCAGGACTTTGTGGTAGTCAGACGGGCGGCGCTCGCCGCGTTCATCGGTGCGGCTGGTCCATGCGTAGCGCGCGATCCAGGCTGCGTTGGGCGGGGCAGGCTCGATGGAGCGCGGCGCATCGCTGTTGTAAACGGCAAAGCAGACGAGCACGGAACGCGCCCAGGGAAACGGCGTCTGCACTCGCTCGCGCAGCAGGGCGCCTGCGTCGTCGCGCCGTTCGAGATACTGCATGGAACCGGCGCGGCCGGCGTCGATCCACGTGGCGAAACGGCCGGCGTCGCGCTCTGCTTCAGTGTGGGGCAGAGCGACAAGGCCTGCATTGTCAAAACCTGCTTCAAGGGCGAGGGCGCGCGCCTGCTCGAGCGTCCATTGAGGCGCCTGATGCGTGCTCGCTAGCTTTTCCTCGTCGGTCATGGAACTTTCCGCCAGCCCTTCTGCGTACTCCACTGCAACGTGTTCGATTGCGGACGCCCGGATCGAATACGGACACCTTAAGAACAGCAGCAGTCCCGCAGGATCAGCGCATCTCGCGTGCTTTCAGCATATTGTGCGGCAGGCTGGTTTGGCAGTCGAGGTGCAGATTTCAGGGCGTAGTTGAACTGGCCATCTCGCTCCCCGAACGCGTTCTCCGCGAGACAGGCCCGACCCAAGAAGGAGGTTGTTATGAACGGAACTCAAGTGAACGCGAACGATATCCGGCTGATCGCTCCAGCGCATCTACAGGAGTTGGTGAGAGGACAGGAAGCGGCGCTGGTGGAGCGGCTGCGGCCGATCGTGCAGACCAGCAACGTGACGCTCGACCTGTCGCATGTGGAGCGCATTGATGCCGCCGGCATCGCCGCCCTGATCGCACTCTACGGAGCGGCACAGGCAGCAGGCAATCATTTCAGCGTACTTAATGCCAACCATCACGTTGAAGAAGTGCTGGCGCTCGTGGGCCTCGACCGCATTCTTTTCACCTGCGAGGCCGCCCCGGCTTTGCAGACCACTATCTGCTGCGCGCCGGCCGCATAGTTTCGATAAATGCGGCCGCGCAGCAGTGCGCACTGATCCTGTACGTCTTCTTCCCTGCTCGTGTCTGAAAATCTGCTCGATGAACAGCGTGCGCCAAGGCTGCGCGAGCGGGCAGCTGCGTCTCACTGTACCAGCGCCCCTGTGGAACATCTCACATTGCGGTTCGTAGTTCATTTTTTGGCACTCGCAGATAGAGTGCGATGTGGACGTTTTTGAGATTTCAGCAGGGTACGTCTGATTTGGTGCGGTTTTTTGTCTCGAATTGCGAAAATCCCCACCCAAGAATATGACGAGACATTATGCGCAAGCTATCGGTCTGTGACGATGAGCACAGGCAACTGTATACTTGCGGCGCTATTTGTACGTGCGAATCGAGCAGTGCCGCAAGGCGCAGTCGATGTGTCTGGATGACAGCACGCACCCGACCGTTCCTGTTCTTAGCGCTCAGGCCGGGCCTACGTACCGCCACCCTCCACGGAAACCGCTTTGCGGTCCCCGGCGCCTCTCTTCATAGCCGGGGAACAATCCGAAACGGAGGCATCATTTCCATGTCGCTTGGCGTACTGGATCAGCAGCTTGCCGACCAAGCAAGCTCAACCGCAACCTCAACCAAGTATGTGTACTTTTTTGGCGGCGGCGCTGCCGATGGCAACGGCCGCATGAAGGATGTGCTGGGCGGCAAAGGCGCCGGCCTGGCGGAGATGACCAACGCCGGTCTGCCGGTACCTCCCGGATTCACCATTCAGACCGAGGCCTGTCGCGAGTACATGCGCGGCGCGCTGAACCCCTCCATCGATCGCGAGATGCACGATGCCCTTGAACGGCTGGAGAAGCTTCAGGGCCAGAAGCTGGGCGCGGGCGAAAATCCGCTGCTCGTTTCCGTCCGCTCGGGCGCGAAGTTTTCGATGCCCGGCATGATGGACACCATTCTCAACCTGGGCCTGAACGACCATGCCGTGGAAGCCCTGGCAAAGCGCAGCAACAACCCCCGTTTCGCATACGACTCTTATCGCCGCCTCATCCAGATGTTCGGCGACGTGGTGCTCGACATTCCGAAGAAGAAGTTTGAACACATCTTCGACGGCGTGAAGGAGCGCGAGAAGGCGAAGTTCGACTACGAACTCGGCCCGAATGCTCTGAAGGAGATCATTGCCGAGTACAAGAAGCTGGTGAAGAAGGAAACGCACAAGGACTTTCCGCAGGACCCGCTGGAGCAACTGGTGCAGGCGCGCGATGCCGTGTTCCGGAGCTGGCAGAACGAGCGCGCGAAGACCTATCGCCGCATCAACCACATTGACGACTGGCTGGGCACGGCAGTGAATGTGCAGGCCATGGTCTTCGGCAACCTGGGCGAGAACTCGGGCACGGGCGTGGGCTTCACGCGCAATCCCGCGACCGGCGAGCGCATCTTCTTTGGCGAATACCTGATGAATGCGCAGGGCGAGGATGTGGTTTCCGGCGTTCGCACGCCGATGCCGATCAGCGAACTCGAGAAGGCGATGCCGAAGGTCTACGACCAGCTTCGCGCCATTACGTGGAAGATGGAGAAGCACTATCGCGATATGCAGGACTTCGAGTTCACCATCCAGGATGGCAAGCTCTATATGCTGCAGACGCGCAACGGCAAGCGCACGGGTCTGGCCGCGGTTCGCGTGGCTATCGACATGGTGCGCGAGGGCCTGATCACGCAGGACGAGGCGATCTTCCGCGTGGAGCCGAACCAGCTGTACGACTTCCTGGTTCCGCGGCTCGATGAGAAGGGCTCGCAGGTGGAAGTGTTGGCGACGGGTTTGCCTGCGTCTCCGGGCGCGGCGGTGGGCCAGATCGTGTTCACGGCGGAAGAGGCTGTGAAGCAGCACACGACCGGCCACATGCAGAGCATCATCCTGGTGCGCGGCGAGACGACGCCTGAGGATATCGGCGGCATGGAAGTGGCCTCCGGCATTCTGACCTCGCGCGGCGGCATGACCTCGCACGCAGCTGTCGTCACCCGCGGCATGGGCAAGTGCTGCGTGGCCGGCGCCGGCGACTGCCAGGTGGACGAAGCCCGCAAGGAGCTGCGCGTGAAGGGCAAGACCTTCCGCCACGGCGACTGGATCTCGCTGGACGGCACGACCGGCCGCGTGATCGAGGGCAAGCTGAAGACGATCGACGCGCGCCCGGACGATCCGGATCTGGTGAAGTTCATGAGCTGGGCCGACCCGGTCCGGCGCTTGAAGATCCGCGCCAATGCCGACGTGCCGCGCGACGCCAAGCAGGCACGTGCGTTCGGAGCCGAGGGTATTGGCCTCTGCCGCACCGAGCACATGTTCTTCGGCGAAGGCCGCATTGAGCACGTGCGCGCCATGATTCTGGCAGACAACGAGCACGATCGCCGCGAAGCCCTGAAGAAGCTGCTGCCCATGCAGCGCAGCGACTTCATGGGCCTGTTCAAGGCGATGGAAGCGTTGCCGGTGGTGATCCGCTTGCTCGATCCTCCGCTGCACGAGTTCCTGCCTCAGCGCGAAGAGCTGCTGGTGCAGATTGCCCGTCTGGAAGAGACTAAGCCTCGCTCGCCGAAGCTCAAGGAGCTGCGTACCCTGTTGGCTCGCGTACAGGACCTGCATGAGATGAACCCCATGCTCGGCCTGCGCGGATGCCGCCTGGGCATCACCTTCCCTGAGATTACGGAGATGCAGGCACGGGCCATCTTTGAGGCGGCCTGCAACGTGAAGAACCACGGCGGCGATCCGCACCTAGAGATCATGGTGCCGCTGATCGGCTCCATCGAGGAGATGCGGAACCAGGCGACGATCATCCGCCGCATTGCCGAGAAGGTCTTCAAAGAAAAGGGCACCACGGTCGATTACAAGGTGGGCACCATGATCGAGCTGCCGCGCGCAGCCCTGACCGCCGACCAGATCGCCGAAGAGGCTGAGTTCTTCAGCTTCGGTACCAACGACCTGACGCAGACCACATTCGGCATCTCGCGTGACGACATCAACCAGTTCCTGCCGGCCTACCTGAAGAACGGCATCTTCAAACAGGACCCCTTTGCCACGCTGGACCAGACGGGCGTGGGAAGCCTGGTGAAGATGGCTACGGCCAAGGGACGCAACACCCGGCCCGACCTGAAGGTGGGCATCTGCGGCGAGCATGGCGGCGATCCTGAGTCCGTCAAGTTCTGCCACAAGATCGGGCTGAACTACGTGTCGTGCTCGCCGTTCCGTCTGCTGACGGCCCGGCTGGCAGCGGCGCAGGCCGCGCTGCAGGAGCGTCAGATGGGCGGCGACTTCGGCGGCAACAAGTAACCCGGCACTGCCGGTGCAAGCAACAAGGGCGCGGCTCATGGCCGCGCCCTTGTTGCGTTCGATGGATGTTTGTGGAACTTACTTTGTATCGCCGCCCGGGGCGTAGTAGCCGGCGCGTGTGAGCACCTGCAGGTCGTCCTTCTTGGTTTTGACGGTGACTTTGTGGAAGTTGCCGCTGGTATCTGTCATGTCGGGTGTGTAGGTGAGCAGATACTGGCCGTGTAACTCGGCGGCGATGTCGGCGTAGATCTCTTCGAGGTTTTCGCGCTTTTTGGCTTCGTAGAAGCGGCCGCCGGTGCGCTCGGCGATCTGCTGCATGATCTTTTTGCCATCGATGTTGGGCTCGTCGGAGCGCCCGCTGCCGCCGCCGCGGCGCTGCCCGCCGGGGTAGCCGCCACCGCCGCTGCCCGGATAGCCACCGCCACCACTACCACCGGGATAGCCTCCACGCTGTCCGCCGCCGGGAAAGCCATTATCGGAGCGCTGCTGCTCACCCTTCAGGTAGACGGTGTAAATGCTCAGGCCGGCGTGGTCTGCGGCGTCGAGCGCCTCGCTCATCGACTCCTTGCTGGTGCGGTCGGCACCGTCAGAGAAGATGACCAGCACCTTGCGCCCGGCTTTGGGCTTCATCAGCTCGTCGGCGGCAAGAAAGATGGCGTCGTAGAGCTGCGCTGCGCCGCGAACCGTGCGCGGGCGCTCGCGGTCGTCGCCGGTGGTTTCGGGTCCGTTGCGGTCGTCATGCGAGCGGGCCGTGGGGCCCATCTCTTCGATCTCGCTGTGGAGCTTGCCGGTGTCGGTGGTGAAGTCGCGCAGCAGTTCCACCTCGCGGTCGAAGTGCAGCAGGAAGGCTTCGTCTTTGCCGCCCTTCACGCCCAACATCTGGTCTACGAACTTGTCCGCGGCCTTGCGCTCAGCTTCGAACGAGCCGGAGAGGCCTTCCGTGGTCTGCACCAGCAGGCCCACGGCAAACGGCAGGTCGCTCTGCACAGCGAAGCTCTTGATTGCCTGCGAGCGACCGTCCTCGGCCAGGGTCAGGTCGTCTTTGGAGAGGTT
>DATMUN010000329.1:0-3491 GCA_035563895.1 Occallatibacter sp.
CCGCTGCTGCGCCGTCGTAAACAGCCGCCGCGCCCGCGCGTCCGTCTCTGCAGCGATCACCGGCACCGCCACCATCAGGTGCGGCGCGGCAAGCTCTGCGCTCGGCTTAAAACTCTTGCGGTAGAGATCCGCCGCCGCGTACAGATACTCAGGCGCAAAGTGTGCCGCAAAGGCAAACGGCAGGCCCTGCCGCGCTGCCAACTCCGCCGAGTACCCACTCGAGCCCAGAAGCGTAATCGGCACACGGCTCCCCTGCCCAGGAATCGCCTTCACCGCCTGCCCCGGACTTGCGGGCTCGAGGTAGCCGCCCAACTCCTCCAGTAGCTCGGCAAACTCGTCGCCGCTCTGCCCCAGCCCGCGCCGCAGTGCGCGCATGGTCGTAAAGTCTCCGCCCGGCGCACGGCCCAGCCCCAGGTCGATCCGCCCCGGATACAGCGCCTCCAGCGTTCCGAACTGCTCAGCCACCACCAGCGGCGCGTGGTTCGGCAGCATCACGCCACCAGACCCCACGCGAATCGTCTTCGTCGCGCCGGCAATGTGCCCAATCAGTACCGCCGTAGCCGAGCACGCCAACCCCTCGATCGAGTGGTGTTCCGCCAGCCAGAATCGCCGGTAGCCCCACTCCTCGGCATGCCGCGCCAGGTCCATCGAGCGCGCAATCGCCGATGCTGCGGACTCCCCCGCACGCATCGCCACCAGGTCGAGGACTGATACCGGAAAGCTGTTTGCCATAGCCATAATGATGACTCTTTGAGCCTACGCGATTCCCCTCGCCGCCATCTCGAATGGCGCTACGCCGCCCCGCCACAGATGTATGCTCAGGAGCGAAGGAGCCTGGGCCATGGCGGAACTTCTCGCGATTGAAGGCGACATCACACGGCTCACGGTCGATGCAATCGTGAACGCCGCGAATTCATCCCTGCTCGGCGGCGGAGGCGTCGATGGCGCCATTCATCGCGCTGCGGGCCCCGAGCTTCTCGCTGCCTGCCGCAAGCTCAACGGCTGCGCCACCGGCGATGCCAGAGCCACACCCGGCTTCCGGCTCCCTGCAAAGTGGGTATTTCACGCCGTCGGCCCCGTCTGGCAGGGCGGTAACCGCGGAGAAGACGACCTGCTCGCCAGTTGCTATCGCCGTTGCCTTGAGCTTGCCCATGAGCATGCAGTCGGCTCAATCGCCTTCCCGGCCATCTCCACCGGCGTTTACGGCTTCCCCTCCGAACGCGCGGCACACATAGCCCTCGCCACGGTTCGCGCACACGTTGGCTCGAGTGGTGTATCGCAGGTCCAGTTTGTCTGCTTTGGTGCGGAGACCTTTGCCATCTACCAGCGTCTGCTCGCGGCTTTCTAGTCGACCGTCAACACTAGCTTGCCGAAGTGCGTTGCAGCTTCCATACGCCGGAAGACATCCGGAGCCTTCTGCCACGGCGTTGCTTCGAACACCGGCCGCAACGCCGCCAGCGTGATCGCGCGATTCATCTCCTCAAAATCGCGCCGGGACCCGACATAGATGCCCTGAATGCGCACCTGCTTGTGAAGAATTAACGGCAGCGGCAGCGGCTCATCCTTCGTGTCGAGCACACCGATCTGCGCAATCACTCCACCCATCCGCACCGCGCGCAGCGACCGCGCCAGCGTGCCAACCCCGCCCACCTCGACCACGAGATCCACGCCTGCCCCGTCCGTCTCCTCTTGTACCCAGCGCTCCCAGTCTGGCCGCACCGCGCGGTCCAGTCCTGCATCCAGCCCAAGACCCCTGGCTCTCTCCAGCTTCTCCCGGCTGCCGGAGATGCCCAGCACGCGCGCCCCCATCATCCGCGCCAGCTGCATCGCAAAGATCGACACGCCGCCGGTCCCCTGGATCAGGACCGACATCCCCGGCCTTAGCCCCCCTGCCATCAGCGCATTCCAGGCCGTCACCGCCGCGCAAGGTAGCGTCGAAGCCTCCTCCAGCGAGAGATGCGGCGGCACGGCCACGAGACCCGACGCCGGTAGCACCATGCGCTCGGCCAGCATCCCGTCGACATCGCCGCCCAGCGCACCGGCGATCTTCGCCGGCATCGGCGGCCCTTCCAGCCAGTTCTGCATAAAGATGCCGACCACGCGATCGCCCGGCCGCCACTCCGTCACACCTTCGCCCACGGCCTCCACCTCGCCCGCACCATCCGAACAGGGAATTCGAGGCAGTTGCATCTTGGGATTGTATAAGCCCTTTGCTACCAGCAAGTCACGATAGTTGAGCGAGACGGCGCGCACGCGCACAACCACCTCGCCCCAGCCCGGTTCACGATCCGGCCGCTGCACACCTTCCAGTCCATCCAGTCCAAAAGACGAAACCTGCCATGCACGCATCAAGCGTCTCCAATATCTTCGCAGAGGCCGCGCGGGCCAGTTTGCGGGACAAGGGGCTGGACAGCCGCCCTACAATGAAGGTATGGCCCGTGGTTGGGAAAGTAAATCCGTGGAGGAGCAAATGGCAAATGCCGCGCAGGCCCCCGAGCCTGCTTCCGGAGCCGGTTTTACAACAGTTGAACAAAAGCGGCTGGCTTTTCAGCAACAGGCAAAACACGCCCGTCGCCGACAGCAGTTGAACCTCGAGCGTGAGAACATCCTCTCGCAGCGCACCTCACATCCCGCGCGCCGCGAAGCCCTCGAAGCCGCCCTCAAGCAGGTCGAGGCCCAGATCGAAGCGCTCGGATAACCGGTACTGCCTTACTCCGTGCGGTGAAATAAAATCGAGTTGGCCTGTTGCACAGGCGTCAGCAGCACACGCGCAATGTTCACGTGCTCAGGCCGGCTTGCCGTCCAAACAATCGTCTCGGCCACATCTTCGGCCGTCAGCGGTTTCACGCCCTTGTACACTTTGGCTGCGCGCTCTGCGTCTCCGCGGAACCGCACCAAGCTGAAGTCCGTCTCGACCATCCCGGGGTCCACGCTCGTCACCCGCACCGGGGTGCCCAGCACGTCCTGCCGCAGGCCGTCGTTAATAGCGCGCTCGCCAGCCTTCGTCGCGCAGTACACTGCTCCGTTGGGATACGTCATCTCGCCCGCAGTCGAGCCCAGGTTGATCACGTGGCCGCGCCCGCGCACCACCATGCCCGGCACCACCGCGCGGGTCACGTAGAGCAGCCCCTTTACGTTGGTGTCGATCATCTCCTCCCAGTCCTGAACCCGGCCCGTATACAGCTTCTCCAGGCCGCGGCTCAATCCGGCGTTGTTCACCAGAATGTCGATCTCGGCCCACTCCGGTGGAAGGTCGTCGATCGCCTGCTGCACGGCGCGATAGTCGCGCACATCCAGGTTGATCGAGTGCACCAGAGGCGCGCCAAGCTCCAGTGCTCGAGAAGCCACCTCGGCCAGCTTTCCTGCACGCCGCGCCGCCAGCAGCAGCTTTGCACCCTCGCGAGCGAAGGCCCACGCCGTGGCCGCTCCGATGCCGGAACTGGCGCCGGTAATGAAGACGATCTTGCCCTGTAAACTCATGCCCCTATCCT
>DATMUN010000330.1:0-2434 GCA_035563895.1 Occallatibacter sp.
TACAAAGACTGGTCCCCCGCCGACTTCGCCCGCGCCAACGCTGCCCGCCAGCGCCTCGGCCTCCACTTCGACGCCACCGCCGGTCTCAAGAACGGCGTCGGCGACCCCAGCACCCGCGCCGCCTTCCTCGACGAACTCCGCGCCGCACTCGTCCCCATGCGCACGCTCGAGTGCCCCGCCATGATCGTCCTCTCCGGAAACATCATCGAAACCCGGACTCGCCAGCAGCAGCACGACGCCTGCATCGAAACCCTGCGCCAAGCCGCCAAACTCATCGAAGGCCAGTCCATCGCCGGCGAGCCAGTCCGCCTTCTGCTCGAGTGCATCGACCCTGAAGAAAACCCACACCACTACCTGCAAACCGCCGCCGAAGGCCTCGCCATCGTCCGCGCCATCAACCATCCGCAGGTCCAGTTCCTCTACGACTTCTTCCACGAGCAGATCGCCGCCGGCAACCTCATCGAGAAGCTCGAGCGCAACATCGACATCATCGGCCTCGTCCACATCGCCGACGTCCCCGGCCGCCACCACCCCGGCACCGGCGAAATCAACTACGCCTCCATCTACCGCAAGCTGGCCGACCTCCACTACCGCCACGCCGTCGCCATGGAGTTCCTCCCGCAATCCGACCCCACCACCGAACTCCGCACCGCCCGCGAAATGGTAGCCACCTCCACCACTCCCTAGCCAGCGTCAACTCCACCAACTAGCCAGTGTCATTCTGAGCGCACGGGAGTGGTAAGCGAAGAACCTACTGTTCCATCCGCGTCCCGGCCATTACACATGGGTGCCCCAGGTCCCCGTTGTTGGGACCTGGGAAAGCAAGCCCACAACCCAGCCACGACAAAAACTGATCACTCTTCACTGACCGCTGTTCAACCCACCGGTACCAGCCGCGGATCGGGCGGCTTCGTGTCCGGCTCATGCAGCAGCCGCATCCGCGCCGGAACCTCATCCAGCCGCAACTTCGTCTGCTCGCTGTGCAGCCGCACCAGCCCGCGCATCTGGTCAAACGTGATCGCAAAGTAAGCCAGCGGCTCCGCGCCAACATTCACTCGCGGAAACGCCGGATGGATCTCCACCACCGGCCTATGAAAGACATACGGCCCCAGCCGCACATCGTCTGCCAGCCGCCCCACCTTCACCTGGAACCGCGTCGCCACCGACTGCCCCATGCTGAACAGCACCGGGTCCTTGGCAAACTTCACGCGCATCGCCAGCGTCTCCGGCAGCGTCAGCCCCGTACCGCCCGAGTCCAGCTGCGCTTCAATCCACACGCGCCCCACCGCCAGCGTCACCACCGGCACACCCTCCGGAGCCTTGAACGTCATCACGTCCTTGTCGCCATCAGCCGACAACTGACCGTGCTCCAGCGTCATCGCATGCTTCGGAAAATCCAGCGTCAGCAAGTAGTCACGAAACAGCGTAAACCCCAGCAGCCCCACGCAGCTCTCGTCTTCACCGGCCAGCGCGTGCCGCAGCGCGCGCACCGCGCCAAAGTTCACGCCCGCCACCACCAGAGACGACATCTGCACCACCGGTGTCCGCTGCTCGCCCTGCCCGCTCGGGTCCGTCAGCCGCACCTGCGCTACGTCCTCCAGCCCCAGCCGCTGCGCCAGCGCCGGAGTGATGATCGCGTCCGCTCCCGTCCCCGTGTCCACCACAAATCGGAACGGCCCCTGCCCGTTCACCATCACATCCACATACGGCTTGCCGTAGAAGACGTTCATGCGCGCCGTCTCCGCCACGCACGGCAAAACCAGCACCGCCGCCACCGCCGCACTCGCCCACAGTCTCCGCTTCAGCCAAGACATCCTTTCCTCCTAGCTGTGCGCCGGCGGTGAGCATGCCGCGCGCCATCATCGCGGTACGCGCGCATTCCACGCACCACAGATCTCAGAACCTCCGTCGGACACGTATTCTACGTCCCTAACACCCCATCCGTTCCCTGTCCCCTGTTCCCTAGTCCCTGTTCTACGATGTCCTCATGCCCCCTCTCCTCGACCTCCTCAGCCTGCGCATCTCCTTCGGCTCCGCTGAGGCCGTCCACGGCATCGACTTCTCCATCGACGAGGGCGAGGTCCTCGGCCTCGTCGGCGAGTCTGGCTCCGGCAAAAGCGCCACCGCCCTCGCCATCCCCGGTCTCCTCCCGCCCACCGCGCGCATCACCGGCCAGATCCTCTGGCAAACCGGCGACGGCCCCATCGACCTCCTGCGGCAAACGCCGGTCACCCTCCGCCGCCTTCGCGGCCGCGCCATTTCGATGGTCTTTCAAGAGCCGATGACCGCCCTCAACCCCGTCATGCCCATCGGCCGCCAGGTCGCCGAGTGCGTCCAGGCCCACGCGCCATCCTTCACCGGCCGCGAAGCCCGGCGCCGAGCCATCGAGGCCCTCGAGCAGGTCGCCCTGCCCGACGCCGCAGCGCGCTATGGC
>DATMUN010000331.1:0-2846 GCA_035563895.1 Occallatibacter sp.
TCGTAGAACACCACTGTCTTGCGAGCGAGAAGCGAGCGCCCGCCCCACCGCAGGTGCTCAGCTTCCGCTCTTCTTCTCAATCTTCGCCCACGAATCCTTCAGCGACAGTGTGCGGTTAAACACCAGCCTGCCCGCGCTCGATTCCGTATCGAGGCAGAAGTAGCCCACGCGCTCAAACTGCAGCGGCTGCCCCGGCTTCGCCTCCGCCAGCGACGGCTCCAGCTTCGCATCCGTCACCACCTCCAGCGAGTTCGGATTAAGATTGCTCAGGAAGCTCTCGCCCTCGGCGTAGTCGTTCGGATCAGGCTTGGTGAACAGCTTGTCGTAGAGCCGAATCTCCGCTGAGATCGCGTGTGCATCGCTCACCCAGTGGATCGTCGACTTCACCTTGCGCCCGTCCGGCGAGTTGCCGCCGCGGCTGGCCGGGTCATACGTGCAGTGCACCTCTACAACGTTGCCCGCCTCGTCCTTTACCACGCTCTGCGCCGTCACAAAGTACGCCGCACGCAGCCGTACTTCCTTGCCCGGCGACAAGCGGTAGTACTTCGGCGGAGGCACCTCGCGAAAATCGTCCTGCTCGATATACAACACCCGCGAGAACGGTACCTGCCGCACACCAGCCGATGAGTCCTCGGGGTTGTTGTCCGCTTCGAAGTACTCCACCTGCCCCTCGGGGTAGTTGTCGATCACCAGCTTCAGCGGCCGCAGCACGGCCATCGCGCGCGTCGCACGGTGGTTCAGGTCGTCGCGCTGAAAGTGCTCCAGCAGTTCGATATCCGTTGTGCCATTCGTGCGCGTCGCGCCAATCGTCGCGCAAAAAGCGCGCAGAGCCTCCGGCGTAAAGCCGCGCCGCCGAATGCCAGAGAGCGTAGGCATTCGCGGATCGTCCCAGCCGCTCACGCGCTTTTCCTGCACCAGTTGCAGTAGCTTGCGCTTCGAGAGCAGCGTGTAGGTCAGGCTCAGCCTGTCAAACTCAAACTGCCGCGAAGGGAAGATGCCGAGCTGCTCGATATACCAGCGATACAGCGGCTGATGATCGGCAAACTCCAGCGTGCACATCGAGTGCGTCACCTGTTCGATTGAGTCTGACTGACCATGTGCAAAGTCGTACATCGGATAGATGCACCACTCGTCGCCCGTGCGATGATGCGACGCATGCAGAATGCGATACATCACCGGGTCGCGCATGTTCAGGTTCGGCGAGCCCATGTCAATCTTCGCGCGCAGCACGCGCGAGCCGTCCGGGAACTCGCCTGCCTTCATGCGCGTAAACAGGTCCAGGTTTTCGTCCGCAGTGCGATTGCGATACGGACTCTCCTTGCCCGGCTCCGTCAGCGTGCCGCGATAGGTGCGAATCTCCTCGGCCGTCAGATCGTCCACATACGCCTTGCCGTCTTTGATCAGCTCCAACGCCCACTCGTAGAGCTGGCCGAAGTAGTCCGACGCGTAGCAAAGCCGATCCCACTCAAATCCAAGCCAGCGCACGTCCGTCATAATCGACTCAACGTACTCCGTCTCTTCCTTCTCAGGATTCGTGTCGTCGAAGCGCAGGTTCGTCTTTCCGCCAAACTCGTCCGCCAGCCCGAAGTCGATGCAGATCGCCTTTGCGTGCCCGATGTGCAGATACCCGTTCGGCTCCGGAGGAAACCGCGTCTGGATCACCGCGTCTCCGTAGGTCTTATTGCGCACATCCTCGACGATCTGGTCGCGTAAAAAATTTGACGGAGTAATCGCTTGCGGATTCTCTGCATTCGTCATCGCTGCATTCCTCGTACTACGGTCAGTGGCCTAAACAAGTGGTGCAATCAGCTCAGCCGCTTTGTGGATACGCGCAAGGCAAACCTCGCGGCCCAGCACGGCCATCGTCTCAAACAGCGGCGGCGCATTCTTGCGTCCGCACACCGCCACGCGGATCGGCTGGAACGTCGGACCCGCCTTCAGCCCCAGCGTCGTTGCCACGCCGCGCATCGCCTGCTCCAGCGGATCGTGCTCGAACACCACATTCGGCAGCACGTCCATCGCCGTCTCCAGTACACGCCGCGTCTGCGCAGCGTCGCTCTTCTGCGGAATCAGCTCCGCCGGATCATACGGCGCAAGCTCCTTCAGGAAGAAAAAGTCCGCCGCCGCCGGAGCCTCGCCCAGCAACTTGATGCGCTCGCGGATCAGCGGCGCCACAATGTGCAGCTTGTCCGCCGGGGCATCCAGCCCAGCCTTCGCAAAGAACGGCACCAGCTCCTCGCTCAGCTTCTCCACCGGCAGCGCTCGCAGATGCTCCGCATTCAGCCAAACGGACTTCGCATCGAACGGATCTTCCTCCGTGAAATTCACCACGGCATTCGCGCGATTCACGCCTTCCAGCGTGAACAGCGTCTTCAACTCGTCCAGCGTCAGAAACTCCAGATCGTTCTTCGGCGACCAGCCCAGCAGGCACAAAAAGTTGATAAACGCCTGCGGCAAAAAACCCGCGTCGCGATACGTCGTCACGCTCACCACCGGCCCGTGCTTGCGCTTCGAGAGCTTCGCCCCATCCGGAGCAACCAGCAGCGGCAGATGCGCAAACTGCGGTGTCTCCGCGCCCAGCCCTTCAAAGATCAGCACGTGCTTGAACGTGTTCGTCAGGTGATCCTGCCCGCGAATAATCTGCGTAATGTTCAGATCGGCATCGTCAAAGCATGAAGCTAGGTGGTACGTCGGATTCCCGTCCGAGCGCAGCAGCGCAAAGTCTTCAATCTCGTCAGCAGCCTTCGTCTGCGCCCCGTAAACGCCGTCCACAAAACGCACCCAGCGGCCCTCGCCGCGCGGCACGCGATAGCGTAATGCAAACGGCTCGCCCGCAGCGGCCCGCC
>DATMUN010000332.1:0-3242 GCA_035563895.1 Occallatibacter sp.
CACCGCAACCCCGACCCCAACAACCGCGACGAATACCGCAGCCCCCACGTGCCCTATCAGTACGCCGACATGTACCGCGACGCCTTCCAGCGCGGCTACTGGCGCGCCATCAACCACACCCTCGGCCGCAACTGGCAATACTGAGCAGCCCACTCATCACCCACCAGCACAAAAAGGACCGGCATCCGCCGGGCCTTCCACTTTCCGCACCAACTCCCATCCTCCAACTCATCCCCGCCACAACCAGAGTCCGCCGCATGCAATGCCAAGAATCATGGGTGCCCCAGGTCTCGCTTCTGAGACCTGGGAAAGCAAGCCCACCAACCCAACCACAAACCAACCCACGCTCAGCCACAAACGCTCCGCGAACGACCAGCGAGCGCCTGCTGCATGCAATGCCAGTGCCTACAGGGAGAGCCACCCCGCCCGAATCAATGCCAGCGACCCCACCGCCACCACCACCCACAGCGCCACACCCTGCACCAGCGGCCGCACACCAACCTTCTGCAAAGTCTTCTTCGAAAGCCCCGTCCCAATCAGATACAGCGTCACCGTAAGCCCAATCAACCCCAGCCGCTTCATCTCCGGATATGCCGCATGAAACACCGGCAGATACGTATTCGCCACCGCCGCCAGGCAAAAGAACAGGATGAACCACGGCCATTGAATCTTCGCCTTGCTCTTCGTCGCCGCTGCTGCGCCAAGGCTCACCGGCACAATCCACAGCGCCCGCGCCAGCTTCACCGTCGTGCCCACTGCCAGCGCCACCGCGCCATACTTCGCCGCCGCGCCCACCACCGAGCTCGTATCGTGAATCGCCAGCGCCGACCACAGTCCGAACTGTGCCTGCGTCAGCCCCAGCGCGGTTCCAATCACCGGAAACACCAGCAGCGCCACCGAGTTCAGCAGGAACACCGTGCCCAGCGATACCGCAATCTCTTCCTCCGTCGCCTCCGTCACCGGAGCCACCGCCGCAATCGCGCTCCCGCCGCAGATCGCCGTCCCAGCCGAGATCAGGAACGAAACCCGTTTGCCCACACCCAGCGCGCGCCCCAGCCCCCAGCCCAGCAGCAGCGCAAATGTGATGCTCACCGCCGTGTACACAAACCCCGAACGCCCCGCCTGCAACACCTGCGCAAGGTTCATCCCAAAGCCCAGCCCCACCACCGACACCTGCAGCAGCAGCCGCGACAACCTGTGCGCATCCACGTGGTACGGATGCGCAAAACTCAGCCCGTAGACAAGCCCCATCAGCAAAGCAACCGGCGGCGAAAGCAACCCGCTCGCCGCAAGGATCAATCCTGCAAAAAATAGATTCTTGGACACACCCTCAGCATCAGCCGCACCCAGCCGTCACGTCCAAGCAGTAGTCCTCATGCGCAATCAGCTCAACTTATCGCCCACTGCATAGCCCGTCCCACTCGCTTTACCCAACACCGTGTCATTCTGAGCGAACAGGACCCCAGGCGCAGTTCAGCTTGGGGATGGTAAGCGAAGAACCCGTTTTTATACGCAGCGTCCCAGTCACTACACTAGGGTGCCCCAGGTCCCTGTTGTTGGGACCTGGGAAAGCAAGCCCCTCAACCAGCCGCGCCTCGCGCCCTAAGGAATCCCAGGAACTCCTCTACAAGCCCGTGCGCCGCCCCGGCCGTCGCAATCAAAAACTTCCTCCGCACCCGCAGCCCTTCCACTTCAACCACCCGCAATCCGCGCCCCGGCCGCTGATCGCCCCTCAACGCCCACCGCGACACAAACCCCACACCCAACCCGGCCTCCACCGCCGTTTTGATCGCCTCAGTCGAGTCCAGTTCCATCGCCACGCGCAGCGCCCGCCGCTTGATCCCGCACTTCTCCAGCGCCAGCTCAACCACCTGCCGCGTCCCCGACCCGCGCTCCCGCATCAACAGCGGCTCCGCGGCAATCTCCTCCACGCGCACCGCCGCCCGCCCGGCCCACTCATGCGCACCCGGCACAATCAACACCAACTCGTCTTCGAGGAACGGCTCCGTCTTCACGTCGCGGCTATGCGCCGGCCCCTCAATCAGCCCCAGCGCAATCTCCTGCCGCACCACGGCTTCCACAATATGTTCCGTGTTGCCGCTCAGAAACGTGACCTGCACCCGCCTGTGCCGCCGCCGAAACTCCACCCACAGCCGCGGCAGCAGATACTGTGCAATCGTCGTCGACGCGCCCAGCGCCAGCGTTCCAGACTGTTCGCCGCCCAGCGCCGTCACTTCCTCTTCCGCTTCCTCGGCCAGCGCCGCCGCGCGCCGCGCATAGCCCAGCAGCCGCTTGCCCGCCGCCGTCAGCGCCACCTTCGCACCCGTGCGGTCAAACAGCTGCACGCCCAACTCTTCTTCCAGCGCCTTGATCTGCAGACTCACCGCCGGCTGCGTCAGATACAGCTCCTCCGCCGCCCGCCGAAAGTTTAAGTGCTCCGCCACCGCCCGAAACACCACCAGCCGAAAGTTCTCAAGACTCGCCATGCGCTCCAGTCTATGCAACAACCAACCCCACGCTCATCCATGTCGACATCGCAGGCGAACAGCGAATATCCACGCCACGCAGTAGCACGACCATGGGTGCCCCAGGTCTCGACTGTGAAACCTGGGAAAGCGACCCTACATCCCAGCAGTTGCTTTTCACACTGCATCTCAAGCACGAAAATGGGTGCCCCATCCTGGCCGCGTTTTTGTCTTTGCGGCTAGGGTGGGAAAGCAAGCCAGCATCCCAGCCACGACCAAACCCACGCTCAACCACTACCGCCCCGCGAGCGGATAGCGAGCAACTGCTGCATGCAATGCCAGTGCCTATAAGTGAATCAACCCGCGCTTGATCGCATTCACCACCGCCTCCGTGCGATCGTTCGCCTGCAGCCGCGCCAGGATCACGCTCACGTGGCACTTCACCGTCGCCTCCGTGATGCCCAGCTTCCCCGCAATCTCCTTGTTCGACTGCCCACGCGCAATCAGCAGCAACACCTCACGCTCCCGCGCGCTCAGGTTCGAGTCCGGTGTACGCTCCGCCAGCGCCCGCGTCATCGGCGGCGGCAGATACCGCCCGCCCGCGTGCACGCGCCGCACCGCATTCACCAGCATTTCCTGCGGCAGGCCCTTCACCAGGTACCCACTCGCGCCCACCTCCATCGCCTGGTGAATATCCTCGTCGCCCTCGTAGGTCGTCAGCACAATGAACCGCGCCTTCGGCGACACCGCGCGAATCCGCCGAATCGTCTCCACGCC
>DATMUN010000333.1:0-2723 GCA_035563895.1 Occallatibacter sp.
CAACCAACTCAACGGACACCCAGCCAGTGGCCATCGCCGTCGATCCGGCTCTTGGCCGCTTCGTTTACACGGCCAACTACCTCGGCAATTCGGTCTCCGGCTTCCGCCTCGACCCCACCGCCGGCACGCTCACGGCCACCCAGTCCACACCGTATCCCTCGGACTCCAAGCCCACGGCAATCGCCGTCGTGCCCCACGGCAACCACTCGGTCCAGGCCGTCGATTCCTCCAACTAACCCGGCCCAGCCGGACACAAGAAAGGCCCAGTCCCTCGAGGGGCTGGGCCTTTTCCTTCCCAACAAGTCTCCCTGTTCTAGTCCCTAGGTGTATAGTCCCTTGCCTCTGCCCCTACTCCCTGTTCATCCATCCCCGCAGCTTCTTCTGTGCCGGCTTCTCGATCAAGTGCAGCGCCAGCAGCGCCATGCCGATCAACAGCACGTAGCTGATCCAAGGGTCAAACGGCATCAGTCCCAGCCGCTTCAGCACGCCCGTGTCATGCAGCAGTTGCCACATGTTGAAGTGCAGCAGGTACAGGCAATAGCTCGCCTCGCCAACAAACACCAGCGGCCGCACCCCCAGAGCCTGCGACAGCCCGTTCTCTCCTGCCAGCGCCAGCACAATAAAGCCGAACAGCGGCATCAGCAGCCCATCGTGGATCAGCGCATACGGTACCGCCGCGCCCAGCGCCAGCAGCACATAGATGCTGCCAAAGCCCGCCACTCCCAGCCAGGGACGAATGCGCGCGTCCCGCGGAATCATCGCATTCACATTCGCCAGCATCACGCCAAAGATGAAGCTCGCCACGTGCGCATACGGCGTGTACTTCAGCGCCCAAAGCCAGGGACCGTAGCTGAAACGGTCCGGGTGCGGAATCCCGTCCGGGTTGAAGAACATGTAGAGCGCGCCGGGCAGAATTCCCAGCATCCAGATCCCGCCCATCTTCCATAGGTAGGGCCCCAGCCGCTCCGGCTTCTTCATCTTCGCCAGCCACGGAAAGATGAAGTAGTAGAACGCCTCGGCCGACATCGTCCACGCCGGCGTATTCAAAAACGTCGCAATCGCCGGAATCCACCCCTGCAGCATCAGCGGCGTCAGCACAATGCCCGCCCAATACATCGCGTGCGTGTGGCTTCCCCACTCCGACTTCAGATTGCCCACGCTCAGCAGAATGCTGAGCAGGTAGATGGGATAGATGCGCGTGAAACGCGCCTTCCAGAAGCGCACTCTGTCCAGCTCGCCCGCGCGCGCCCGATCGTTGTAGTTGTACCCGAGCACAAACCCCGACAACAGGATGAAGTAACTCACCGAGATGAACCCGGAGTTCACCACCGGCGCCATCACGCCAAACCAGTCAGGATTTGAGAAATGAAAGAGAACGATATTGACGGCCGCAAAACAGCGGAGACCGGTCAGTGCTCTCAGCGGTGCTGGCTTGCGTTGTTCCACGTACCGTTAGACGACCCCCAGGTCCGGCGCAACCGCGCCCACCTGCACAGCAATGCATTCCGTCCGCCCTTAAGCAGTCACCAGCGAACCCACCCGCTCGCCCTGCACCACGCGGCGAATATTGCCCGGCTGGTTCATGTTGAAGATCACCATCGGTAGGTTGTTGTCCTTGCACAGGCTCACGGCCGTCAGGTCCATCACCTTCAGTCCCTGCTTCAGGATGTCCATGTAGGTGATCTCGTCGTACTTCACTGCGTCCTTCACCAGAACAGGATCGGCGTTGTACACGCCCTCCACCTTGGTGCCCTTCAGCAGCACATCCGCCTTGATCTCCATCGCCCGCAGGCTGGCCGCCGTGTCTGTCGAGAAGAACGGGTTTCCAATGCCCGCCGCGAAGATCACCACACGGCCCTTTTCCAGATGCCGCACCGCCCGCCGCCGGATATACGGCTCGGCGATCTGGTTCATAAAGACCGCCGTCATCACGCGGCACTGCACGCCGCGCGCTTCCAGCGCATCCTGCAGCGCTATCGCGTTGATCACCGTCGACAACATGCCCATGTTGTCGGCAGCCACGCGGTCCATCTCCTTCGCCTGCTGTGCTACGCCGCGGAAGAAGTTGCCGCCGCCCACCACTATGCCGATCTCCACGCCCAGAGCGTGCACCTCGGCCAGTTCGGCGGTAATCTCCGCCACCTTCTCCGAGTCAAGACCAAAGCCCTTGGTTCCCGCCAAAGCCTCGCCAGAAAGCTTAAGAACGATCCGCTTATACATGCCTTTACGAGTATCGCATACCCCCGCTGGAGGCCGCAGCCTCGCCCTCACCCCCAAAATTTGCCTTCCTGCCCTGTCATCCTCGACCCGCACAAGCTCGTCTTTCTGTGTAGGGCGGCCATTGCTGAGCTGTAACGCCCTTTTTTGATTTCCTGGATTCGTATTTGCTTCAATCCCCTTTGCGCTGTTTTCTACCGTTTAGCACCAGCGGCCTGGTTCTCATAAACTAGGCCGCTTTATTTTCACTCGCATCAACAATCCCCCACTCATCCACGACCGACGTTCACACGCCCACAGTGGAGAACCACTGTTGAATTCAGGATTCATCCCCCAGCAACTCCTTTCGGATGTTCGAAACCGCACAACATCCGCCGCAAGCGGACATCACAGACTCGCACACCGCGACTAAACCCTTTATTCATAGCGTGCAGTTTGGAATACGACGTGCCAGATGTGTTTTTAATTTCGCAGTTGCACATCAGCGCCAACCCAAACCGTTCCCG
>DATMUN010000334.1:0-3283 GCA_035563895.1 Occallatibacter sp.
AGCTGGAGAAGGCGACTGCATTGGCAGAGTCTGCCGGAGCAGACGCGGAGGGTTCGGATTCAGCGCGCGCCATGCCGGCGGCGATTCCTAGCGCGACCGCAACGACAAAGGCATGCCGCGTAAGCGGCGTCCAACGGGGAGTCAACATATCTACACCTCGAGATGAATCGGTTGAAGCTGCGTAGTGGCAGAGGTCGTGCCATGCCTCGGCTTAACGTCTTAGACACATACCGTGAAGGGAAGTTGCCCCGTGGGATTCATGAGGGAAGTGGGGCGGCGGGCGGCTTTTGCTGGGACACTTTTAATGGAATTCCCACTTCATTTGTATTTCCCACTTTGCTATCATGGTGGGACGGAGGCGCGCATGGATTTGCGGGCAAGGGTGCAGGTGGGAGAAAAAGGGCGGCTGGTGATCCCTGCCGCGATACGCGAGGCATTGGGGATCAAGCCGGGCGATGCGGTGGAGCTTCGCGTGGAGGATCATGAGCTGCGCATCTCGACACGGTGGGCGCGGATACGGAGGGCGCAGGCGCGGATTCGCCAATTCGTTCCGGAGGGGGTGCTGCTGTCAGAGGAGCTGAGTGCTGAACGCCGGGAGGCGGCCAAGCATGAGTGAGAGCGTGCTGGACGCCTCGGCGATCCTGGCTATGTTGCAGCATGAGCCCGGCGCCGAGAAGCTGACGGCTGCAGTACTGTTGGATGCGGTGGCCAGCGTTGTCAATTTGACGGAAGTACAGAGCAAACTGGTGACGAAGGGGCTTGGCGCTGATGAGGCCTGGGAGTTTGCCACTTCGGTTGCGACTTCAGCAGAAGCATTTAACGAGGAGCAAGCACAGATTGCCGGAGGACTCATTGCGAAGACGCAGGCTTACGGACTCTCGCTGGGAGACAGGGCGTGTCTGGCGCTGGCGATTGCGCGCAAGGCTGACGTGTACACGACTGAACGGATCTGGAAGAATCTGAAGCTGGGCGTGCGGATTCATGTGATCCGGTAAGAGCGATCGAAACGAAAAAGGCCGGAGCTTGCGCTCCGGCCTTTGCTGTTGGTGCTGGATCGATTATCCCTGGATGTCGAACTGCTCGGGGTGGAGCGTGGCGTCGCTCTTGACCAGGATGTTTTTGCCGGTGAGCTCTTCGAAGTCGTTGAGCCAGTGCGCATTGCTTCCTTTGAGGGTCTTCACTGTCTCGGGGTGCACACGCAGCAGAACGTCGGCGTTCTCGAAGTGCTTGCGCATCTTGCGGAGCTCGACGTAGATCTCGTTGCAGACCGTGGCCGGGCTCTTGACCATGCCGGTGGCCTGGCAGACAGGGCACGGCACGCTGAGTGTGCGCTCAAGCGACTGCTTGACGCGCTTGCGGGTGATGGCGACGAGACCGAAGTCGTTAAACTGGAGAACCTTCGTCGGTGCGCGGTCGTTCTTGAGAGCTTCTTCAAGCGCGGCCATGACTTTGAAGCGGTTCTTGCGCTCATCCATATCGATGAAGTCGATGATGATGATGCCGCCGAGGTCGCGCAGACGGATCTGGCGGACGATCTCGGGGACCGCGTCGAGGTTGGTCTTGACGATGGTGTCTTCGAGGCGCGCCGACTTGCCGACGTATTTGCCGGTGTTGATGTCGATGGCGACGAGGGCCTCAGTCTGGTTGATGACGATGGAGCCGCCGGACTTGAGCCACACCTTGGAGCGCAGGGCTTTGGAGATCTCGTCCTGGATGCCGAAGTGCTCGAAGAGCGGCGTCTCTTTGGTGTAGAGCTTGACGCGACGCACGAGCGAGGGCGAGAAGCGGTTGAGGAAGCGCACGATGCGCTCGTAGTCGGCTTCGGAGTCGACCCAGATGGCGGAAAAGTCTTCGCTGACCTGATCGCGCAGGATGCGCTCGACGAGCGAGAGATCGTGATAGATGAGCGCGGGCGACTTGGAGTTGTCGGAGCGCTGCTTGATCTCTGCCCAGAGGTGGATGAGGAAGCGGAGATCGGCGCGGAGCTCTTCTTCGCTGGCACCTTCGGCCGCGGTGCGGACGATGAATCCGCCGGAGGCCTCGCCGCGCTCGTGGATGAGGATGCGCTTCAGGCGCTGGCGCTCTTCGTCGCTGGCGATCTTGCGGCTGACACCGACGTGCGAGACGGTGGGCATGAAGACCAGGAAGCGGCCGGGCAGGGCGATGTGTGAGGTGATGCGGGCGCCCTTCTTGGCGATGGGCTCCTTGGCGATCTGTACGAGGATCTCCTGGCCGGGCTTGAGCAGGTCAGAGATGATGGGCAGATCCTGGGTCTGCGCGGAGCGGCGCGAGGGGCCGCGGCCGCCACGATCGCCGGGGCGATGGCCGCGCTCGGAGCGCTCGCCGCCGCGCTCACCACCGCGTTCGCCACGGCCGCGACGCCCGCGACCGCCACGCTCACGGCGTGCCGGGGCCTGACCTTCGGCCTCAGCCTGTGCCACAGCTGCCGGATCGTCTTCGTCTACTTCTTCTTCGTCGCCTTCGCCATTTTTCTCGTCGAAGTTGAGCTGGATGCGGTGATCGAGGTGGGCTTCCTGCAGCATCTCGCCGATCTCGCCGGAGCGAATCTGCTGGGTCTGCAGGGTCTCTTCCTCGTACTCATCGAGGTCGGCTTCGTCGTGCTTGTGGGCGTGACGGTGAGAGGGGACGTCGATCTCATCGCCCTCGATGACTTCTTCTTCAACCAGGCCGCTGCCGGGTGAGAACGAAGATGCTGCACGAGCAGGTGCAGGCTTAGCTTTCTCGGCTTCGTGTTCCTCGGTGTGCTCTTCGTCCTTCTTCTTCTTGCCGCCCAGACCGAAGAGGCGGAAGCCGCTCGGCGGAAGGGGATCGACGTGATGCGAGGCGCTGGCATCGGCTTCAGGCTCGGCGTGTTCGGCTGCCGGGGTGGTTTCCTCGATGAGGCCTTCGCGGGTGAGGTCTTCTTCGACGAGTTCTTCATCGACGCGGATGGCCTCGTTGGTGAGGTGTGCCTCCGCGGCGGGAGCTTCGAGCGCGGTCTCTTCGACTGAGGACTCGGGTACGGCTGCGATCTCCGGCGCGGTAGCGAGCTCGGCCGCAGCCTCGATGGGCGTCTCGGCTTCGGGCTCGGGGGCGCGGTTGCGATGGCGGGAGAGCGACTCGCCCGGAAGCAGACCGCTGCCGTCCCACTCAAGCGGGGACTCGATGAGGGTGGAGGGGCGCGAGGTTACGGCAGGGCGGGCCGGTGTTGCCGACTTCGCCTTGGGCTCGTCTTCAGAGGCCTGGCCTCCGTACTTCTGCAGCGACTCGCCGGGGAGGACGA
>DATMUN010000335.1:0-2195 GCA_035563895.1 Occallatibacter sp.
ACGTCCGTGCCCATCGAGCCAATCGGCTCTTCGCCCTTGGCACCCATCGGTCCAAGGATCATGCGGAGGTCTTCTTCCGTGTAGCCGAAGGCACGCTGGCGGCGCTGCAGCGTTTCGAGATTCGGCGCAATGGTGCGAGCCGGCTCAGGCAGCTGATCGAGTGTGACCTGCTGCTCGACGAGCCACTTGCCGTAGGGCTGGCGTGCTGCGAGTTCCTTCTTGATCTCGCCGTCGGCGATGATGCGCTTCTGCACCGTATCCACGAGGAACATGCGGCCCGGCTGGAGACGGCCTTTCTTGCGCACATCCTCCGCGGGGACCTCGATGACGCCCGCCTCGGAGGCGAGCACGACCAAGTCGTCCTTCGTCACGATGTAACGACCCGGGCGCAGGCCGTTGCGGTCCAGCGTCGCGCCGATCACGCGGCCGTCGGTGAAGGCGATGGCCGCGGGTCCATCCCACGGCTCCATCAGCGATGCGTGGTACTCGTAGAACGCACGCTTGTCCTCGTCCATGTCCGGGTTGCCGGCCCATGCTTCGGGAATGAGCATGGCCATGACGTGGGGCAGCGAGCGGCCCGACTGGTAGAGAAACTCGACGGCGTTGTCGAGCGAAGCGGAGTCGCTTCCGCCGGGCGTAATTACCGGATAGAGGTCGTCAATCTTGTCGTCGTAGGCGTCGCTGGCGAGTACGGACTGGCGTGCGTTCATCCAGCTCACGTTGCCGCGGATGGTGTTGATCTCGCCGTTGTGTGCAACGTAGCGGTAGGGGTGGGCCAGCTTCCAGCTGGGAAAGGTGTTGGTGGAGAAGCGCTGGTGGACGAGTGCCAGAGCGCTGGTGACGAGCGGATTTGCCAGCTCGAAGTAGAACTTCTCAATCTGCGGGGCCAGCATCAGGCCTTTGTAGATGATGGTGCGACACGAGAACGACGGAACGTAGAAGTCGTCCTTGCCTTCGATGTCCGAGGCCGCAATCTCATTCTCAGTGCTACGCCGCACGCGGTAGAGCAGGCGCTCGAAGTTGTCCTCGTTCATGCCGGCCGGGCGGCCAACGAAGAGCTGTTCGATGTAAGGCTGCGAGGCGCGCGCTTCGCGGCCGATGGCGTCGCCGTTCACCGGAGTGTCGCGCCAGCCCAGAACCTTCAGGCCCTCTTCCTGCGCGATGCGCTCGAAGACGCCCTCGCACTGCAGACGGCTGTGCTTGTCTACGGGGAGAAAGCACATGGCTACGCCGTACGCACCGGGCTCCGGCAGCTGCATGCCGAGCTCGCCGCACTCGCGGGCAAAGAAGACGTGTGGGATCTGGATCAGGATTCCCGCGCCGTCGCCCGTCTCCGGATCGCAACCCGCCGCACCGCGGTGCGTTAGGTTGATGAGGACCTCGAGGCCTTTGCGAATGATGTCGTGGCTCTTCTCGCCACGGATGCTGGCGACGAGGCCCATACCGCACGCATCGTGCTCATTGTGCGGATGATAGAGGCCCTGTGGTTCCGGAATGCGGAGACAATTGTCCGATGTTTGCATGGCAACCTTCTTGAAGCAAAGTCAGTGCTTTCAATCGAATGTGTGTGGCCAAAGTACACAATGCCTGTGCGGATTTTAGAGATCCACCAGAGGCAAAGATTCGAAGAGGCCAGGGTTTGGGCCTCGAAGCGCGTGGGGTATCGCGGAACACTTTAATATAACTGAAAAATGGTTGCACAGGCGAGACGAGCTTTGTCCCGCCTGCCAACCTTCTCCTAAAGCCTGCAAATCAGCAGCTCGCGCTCGTAGATCATCTCCGGCGGCAGGTGGTCGTGCAGGTCGAGGAACAGCTCTTCGTGCGCCATCACCTCTTTGCGCCAGGCGACGCGGTCCACAGCCAGCAGCTCCTCGAAGCGGTCGCGCGAAAACTCGAGCCCGCGCCAGTCGATGTCCTCGTAGCGAGGCACCCAGCCGATGGGGGTCTCGCGGCCCTGGGTGCGTCCGTGCACGCGGTCCACAATCCAGCGCAGCACGCGCATGTTTTCGCCAAATCCCGGCCACTGGAAGCGTCCTTCGTCATCTTTGCGGAACCAGTTCACGTGGAAGACGCGCGGAGTTACGTCGAGCTTGCGCTGCATGCGGATCCAGTGACGGAAGTAGTCGCCCATGTGGTAGCCGCAGAAGGGAAGCATGGCCATAGGATCGCGACGTACTTTGCCTGTCGCGCCGGCT
>DATMUN010000336.1:0-5889 GCA_035563895.1 Occallatibacter sp.
GAGCGACAGAATGCGGCCCGTCATGGTTTCAAAGTTGACTTCGAGCCACGTGGGCACGGGGTTGGACTGCGCAAGCTGTACGGCCTGCTCCACAACCACGAACTTCTTCGCCGCATCACGCAGCGCGATCTCGTCGCCTACGTTCACCTGGAACGAAGGGATGTTGACCTTGCGGCCATTCACCGTTACGTGGCCGTGGCGCACGATCTGGCGAGCCTGGCGGCGCGAGGAAGCAAAGCCCAGACGGAATGCAACGTTGTCCAGACGGCGCTCCAGCTGCTGAATCAGCAACTCGCCGGTGACGCCCTGTGCGCGGCTGGCCTTCTCGTAGTACTCGCGGAACTGGCCTTCGAGCGTGAAGTACATACGCTTGGCCTTCTGCTTCTCGTGCAGCTGCAGGCCGTAGCCCACAATCTTGGCCTTGCGGTCCTTGCCGTGCTGCCCAGGCGCAAAGTTGCGCTTCTCGATCGGGCAACGCTCAGAGGTGCACTTGGTGCCCTTCAAAAAAAGCTTCGTGCCTTCGCGACGGCAAAGGCGGCAGACTGCTCCGGTATAACGTGCCATTTCTTCTCCTACTTCGGATGACGGCCGGTTTACACGCTCAAGCGCTCCATCCCGGCCCAATTTCGGTTATCAGCTCGCAGTTCTTAGTTCGCAGTTCACAGTATTTCCAACTGTGAACTGCGAACTATTGAACTCGTCTTACACGCGGCGCCTCTTCGGCGGACGGCAGCCGTTGTGTGGAACCGGCGTGACGTCGCGGATCGACTTGACCTCGATGCCGGCGGCTGCCAGCGCGCGGATAGCCGACTCGCGGCCCGAGCCAGGACCGGCAACGCGCACGTCCACGGCACGCAAACCGTGATCGCGAGCCATGCCCGCCGCGTTCGACGCAGCCTGCTGCGCCGCGAACGGCGTGCCCTTGCGCGAACCGCGGAAGCCCAGTGAGCCCGAGCTCTTCCAGCTCAGCGTGTTGCCCACCTGGTCGGTGATCGTGACGATGGTGTTGTTGAACGAAGCCTGAATGTGCGCAATACCGTACGGCACATTCTTGCGTTCGCGCTTCTTGAACTTCTTGTTCTTGCCAGCCTTCGCGCCGGCCTTTTCCTGTTTCGCCATTAGGTCTTCGCCGTCGCTTTCTTCTTGCCGGCAACCGTGCCCTTACGCGGGCCCTTGCGGGTGCGGGCGTTGGTGTGGGTGCGCTGGCCGCGCACCGGCAGCGACCGCCGATGACGGTTGCCGCGGTAGCTCTGAATGTCGATGAGACGCTTGATGTGCATCTGGACGTCCTTGCGCAGGTCGCCCTCCACACTACCCTCGTCTTCGATCACCTGACGGATGCGGTTTACCTCGTCCTCGCCCAGGTCCTGGATCTTCTTGAACGCATCAACGTTCGCCTTCTCCAGAATCTTGAGTGCGCGGGGGTCGCCGATTCCGTAAATGTACGTGAGCGCGACCCGAGCCTGCTTGTTGCGGGGCAGATCGACGCCTGCAATACGTGCCATTCCGGTTCCTTTGTGCTGCTTCGGTTATGTGCCTCCGGCCTAGCGCCGGTTCGCACGGGTTGTTGCGGTCGCTCCGGGGTTCATCGCAAGCCTTGACTCAAGCTAACTCGCCCCTTCGTGCCGAGCTTCCGCCTGTACCAGGCCCACTTAGCCCTGGCGCTGCTTGTGCTTTGCGTTCTCGCAGATCACGCGAACCACCCCGCGGCGGTTGATGACCTTGCACTTCACGCAAATCTTCTTCACTGATGCACGGACTTTCATCTCTTCACTGCCCTTCTCCGCGCACCCGGGGGAAACGCGGTTATAAAACTCACTTGTAGCGGTACACGATGCGCCCGCGGTTCAGGTCATACGGGCTCAGCTCCACCGCCACGCGGTCACCGGGGAGAATCTTGATGAAGTTCTTGCGCATCCGGCCCGAAATGTGCGCCAGCACCTCGTGGTTGTTCTCCAGCTTGACCTTGAACATGGCATTGGGCAACAGGTCGACCACCGTTGCCATTACCTCAATCGCGTCTTCCTTCGACAAGCGTTTCCCGCCTCTGGCGCATCCGCGCCGTGGACTGTTGTGGACCGGGCAATAACTACTCGGTCAGAATTCTCGCTCCGGTGTCGGTCACCGCCACCGTGTGCTCAAAATGAGCGCTCATACTTCCGTCTGTGGTCACCGCCGTCCAGCCATCCCGCAACACGCGAACATCCGGCTTGCCGACATTGACCATGGGCTCGATAGCGATCACCATTCCGGAGCGCAGCTTCATGCCCCGGCCGGCTTCGCCATAGTTCGGTACCTGCGGCTCCTCGTGCATCTGGCTGCCGATACCGTGCCCCACAAAATCCCGCACCACTGAAAACCCTTCGGCCTCGACGACCTTCTGCACTGCCGAGCCAATATCGCCCAGCGTCGCACCCGGCTTCACAGCCGCGATGCCCGCCTGCAGCGAAGCCTCGGTCACCTTCAGCAGCCGCTCGGTCGTCGGCGCAATCTTCTCGCCCACCGGCACCGTAATCGCCGAGTCGCCATAGTACCCGTCGATCACCACGCCAAAGTCCACAGAAACGATGTCGCCCTCGGCAAGCACACGCTTCTTCGAGGGAATCCCGTGCACTACTTCGTTGTTCACCGAGGTGCACAGCGCGCACGGGTAACCGTGATAGCCCTTGAAGGCGGCCTTAACGCCCAGCTCTTTCAGCCTGGCCTCTGCCACGCGCTCCAGATCCAGAGTGGTCGCACCCGGCTTTACATGGCTGCGCACGAGCTCCAGCACCTCGCGGGTCACCTGACCCGCTCGGCGCATCTTCTCGATCTCCTCGTGCGACTTCAACACCACTGCCACTTCTGTCTCCCTGAGCCCTGTTGCCGGCTCCGAACGCGCAAATCCGCCCGTCGGCTGCCTTTCGCCCTTCGTGCCGGGCTTACTTGCGCAGCCGCTCGACGGCGGTAACTATTCCGGCCGCGATCGTCGTGATCGGGCCATCTCCATCCACTTCAGCGAACCGCCCCAATCCGCGATAATGCTCAATCACAGGCTCGGTCAGCGTAGCGTAGGAGCGCATCCGTTGCCGGAACGCCTCCTCCGTATCGTCGGCTCGCTGCACAAGAGCGGTCCCATCCAGATCGCAAACCCCTTCTTTTTTAGGAGGATGCAGATAGATGTTATAGATGGACCCGCAGGCAGGACAACTCCTGCGCCCCGTAATGCGGCGCAATAATTGATTATAGTCCACGTGGATACTGACAGCAACCACGGGGAGCGACCCAGCCAGACCCTCCAGACGCCCGTCCAGCCAGCTTGCCTGACCTAGCGTACGTGGAAATCCATCCAGGATGTAGCCCTTCGCCGTATCCGGCTCCTGCAGCCTCACCGCTACCATCTCGTTTACCAGCGAGTCCGGAACCAGCTCGCCCCGCTTCATCAGCCCATCGGCAATCTTGCCCAGTTCGGTACCGCGGTCGCGGTTGCCCCGGAGCAGGTCGCCGGTGGAGATGTGCGGAATCCCCCAATGCTTGATCAGTTCCTTGGCCTGGGTGCCTTTGCCCGAGCCCGGCGCACCCAACAAAAGAATCGGACCGGGCGTGGTCGTATTCTCCACGGCCCGGTCGCTTTCCACTACAGAAGCAGATGATGACATTACCAGGTTTTCCTTCCGCGAATGCGACCGGAGCGCGGGGAAAAGCCGTCATAATGCCGCATGATCAGCTGCGATTCGATCTGGTTGACAGTATCCATGGCGACGCCCACCACGATCAGCAGCGAGGTGCCGCCAAAGTAGAAGTTGACCCCCATGCCGTGAATCACCCAGTTCGGCAAGCTCTCAAGAAAACGTCCGATCAGCCAGATCTTGTCGAAACGAAGACCCGAGATCAGGAACGTCGGCACCAGGGAAATAATGATCAGGTACAGGGCGCCGACCAGCGTTACGCGCGTCAGAATATCGTTGATGAAGTCCGAGGTTCGCTTGCCCGGGCGAATGCCCGGGATGAACGAGCCCGACTTGCGGAAGTTGTCCGCGATATCGTCCGGCTTCATCACGATCGACACGTAGAAGTATGCAAAGAAGATGATGCCCAGCATGTACAGAAGCTCATACCAGGGATAGCCATACTGGAGCTGCTGCAGAATCGGCTGGAAGAACCGGCTGTTCTGGAAGGCCTCCATCTGGCCCAGCATCATCGGAACCGAAAGCAGCGAGCTGGCGAAGATCACCGGCATCACGCCGCCCGAGTTCACCTTCAGCGGCAGGTGGCTCGACACGCCGCCCATCATCCGGCGGCCCACAATGCGCCGCGCGCTCTGGATCGGAATGCGGCGCTCGGAGCGCTCCACGAACACGATGAACGCAACCAGCGCGATCATGCCCGCCAGCAGCCCAAGCATCGCAAAAACCGTAAACGTACCCCACGCGTTGGTCTGAATCTTCTGCACCAGGTCGGCAATGCCGCGAGGCAGGCCAGCCACGATGCCCGAAAAGATCAGCAGGCTCATGCCGTTGCCGATGCCGCGATCCGTGATCTGCTCACCAAGCCACATGATGAACGCCGTGCCCGAGGTCAGCGTGATAATGGTCATCAGGTCGAAGCCGATGCCCGGATTCAGCACCAGTCCCGGCGTGCGCGTCAGGATGGCGGCGATGCCGATCGACTGCAGCGCGCCCAGGACAACCGTCATGTAGCGGGTCCACTGCGTGATCTTGCGGCGGCCCAGCTCGCCTTCCTTCTGGATGCGCGCCAGCGGCTCATATACCACCGTCAGCAGCTGAAAGATGATCGACGCCGTAATATACGGCATGATGCCGAGGGCAAAGATCGTCATGCGGCGCAGCGTGCCGCCCGTGAACAGGTCCATCAGGCCCAGCGCCGAGCCGGTCTGCCCGCTGAACATCAGCTCCAGCTGATGCGTGTTCACGCCGGGCGTGGGAATCCACGCACCCAGACGGTAGACGGCCAGAATGCCGAGGGTAAACAGAACCCGCTTGCGCAGGTCGGGAATCCGGAAGATATTCAGGAACTTCTCAAGCATGTCCGCTCATCCGCTTCAGGCGTTGCCGCCGCTCAGGAATACTGTGCTTTCGACCATTGTAGGGGTCGGGCCGCCCGGTTGTCGCTCAGGTGCCGGATTCCGAGTTGCCTCACCAGTGTGCGGCCCCGAATCCGGCCTGTGCGGTGTCGCCGGACACACCCGGCCAAGCCGGGTGATCGCCTTACGCTGCCGCCGGAGCGCCCGCGACGATTGCCTTGCCGCCGGCCTTCTCGATCTTCTCCGCAGCCGACTTCGAAAACTTGTGCGCGGTGATCGTCAGCGCCTTCGCCAGCTCGCCCGAGCCCAGGATCTTGATCAGCGCGTTCTTGCTCGACGCCAGCCCAAGCTTCTTGTAGTCGTCCAGGCCGATCTCGGTCACGTTCAGCTCCGCCAGGCGGTCCAGATTGATGACCGTGTACTCGATGCGGAAGATGTTCGTGAAGCCGCGCTTCGGCAGGCGGCGGTGCAGCGGCATCTGGCCGCCTTCAAAACCACGCATCAGGCTCGAGCCCGAACGCGAACCCTGGCCCTTGTGGCCGCGGGTAGAGGTCTTGCCCATGCCGGAACCCATACCGCGGCCGACACGCTTGCGCCCGGTGTTTGCCTTCTTCGGGGCGCGCAAATTCGAAAGATTCTTTGCCATTCTGTCCTCGCTGTAGCGCCGGCAGAAGCAGATCCCGCCGACTCGCGTTGTTTAGAACAGTTCACAGATCTCAGTTCGTAGTTCGCAGATGAAAGCTCTCCACATCCGCTACGAACTGTGAACTATGAACTGCGAACTAATTCTCGAGAATCCGCACCAGGTGCGGAATAGCCTTCACCATGCCGCGAACCGCATCGTTATCGACGCGCTCGACGATCTG
>DATMUN010000337.1:0-5515 GCA_035563895.1 Occallatibacter sp.
AGAGGCGCAGAGACTGAGTGAGCGAGTGCTGGCGCTCGCGCCGAACAACGACGAAGCACGATATCAACTGGCAAGCATCAATGCGTGGAACGGGCAGTACCGTGAGGCGCTTGCGCAGGAGGCGCGGCTGAGCGCGCAGACGCGAAGCCAGCCGCAGGTGCAGGCGCTTGCATGTGCGGCAGAAGCGAATGTGGGAACGCGCTCGGCGATGGGGCAGACTGCTGGAGTGCTTGCGGCGAACACGGCGTTGACGGAGGCGGATGCAGAGACGTGCCTGGACGGTTTGCGCAAAGCGCATCGTGCGGACCTCATCGACACGCTGTATTCCGCCGCTGCTGCGCGGCAGGCGCTCTCGCCTCGCGGACAGCGCACGCTGGGGCTGGCCAAGGAAGCTGAAGGCAAACTCACCGAGGCACGCGCAACACTGGAGCGCGCTTTCACAGCTTCACAGGGCAAAGACGCGACAGTGCTGATCGACCTGACGCGAGTGGCCGAAGCGGCGGGAGACCACAACGGTGCGCTGGGATACCTGGCGCATGCGCGCGATCTGCGACCAGACGATGCCGAGCTGCCGTATGAGTTTGGCGTGATCTGCCTGCGCATCGGATTGTTTGGCGAAGCGCGCAAAGCCTTCACGGAGGCGGTGCGACTGGTGCCGGAGAACGCTGAGTACAACTACGGACTGGGCACAGTGATCTCGTTCTCGCAAGACCCCTCGCAAGCGCTTCCCTACCTGGAAAAATTTCGTACGCTCAGGCCGGCAGACCCTGCTGGGCTACTCGCGCTCGGAGTGACGAATTTTCGTGCGAAGGACTACGAAGCCGCCGCGCGCTGGCTGCGACAGGCCGCGGATGCAAAGGCTACGGCCGCCGACGCTCACTACTACCTGGGCCGCATTGCACGGCAGGAGAACCGTACTACAGATGCAATTGCAGAACTGAAGCAAGCGCTGTCGCTCGATCCGAACCGCGCCGATGTTCTCGCGGAGTTGGGGCAGATGGCCGTGTTGACGCGCAACTTTGCGGAGGCCGAAGCCGACCTGACACACGCGCTGAAGATTGAGCCGGACAACTACGCCGCAAACTTCGGGCTGCTGCAACTCTACGCACGCACGAGTGACAGCCGGCGTGAGCAGCAGCAAAAACGCTTTGACGAGATCAAGGACAAAAAGGAAGAACGCGATGCGCAGATGATGCGTTCGATTGAGATTCGACGAGATGACAGCGCGGTTTCACCGACCGAAGCCAACAAACCTTAACAGCGAGACAGAACCGATGTCAGCACTTGACGGAGATGAACGATGAAGCAGAAGACCAGTAGCAGCAGGTGGATGCGATCCCTGTGGTTAGCAGGCGTTGCGGTTCTCACACTATGTCCTGCATGGACGAGCAGCCGGGCCCAGGGAACGAGTGTAGCCGGAAGGTGGTTCGCCACAGGAAGAACGCTCCACAACGGCGAGCAAGAGAAAGCAATCCTCGACATCAAACAGGACGGCACGCAGTTGACCGGCAACGTGCGTGGACTTGGCTATACCTTCCCGATCAAGGGCACCGTGCAGGGCGCGCATTTCGAACTGTTCGGTGCGGACTGGAACGACAAGAAGCCGTTCCTGACCGGCGATCTTGTAGGCGGCAGGCTGGTGGGCCTGCAGTGGAACAACAAGTTCGAAGCGCGGCCAGTGACGCCTGCTGACGAGTTCCCAAAGCTTCAGTACATTGAGCCACCGGCGCTGCGCACTGTGCGCTACAACGGCCTCGCAAAGACGCCGCCGATGGGCTGGAACAGCTGGAATCTTTTCGCCGACCTCGTGGATGACCAGACGGTGCGCACCATGGCCGATGCAATGGTGACGAGCGGCATGCGCGATGCAGGGTACATCTACGTGAACATCGACGACACGTGGGAGGGGCTGCGCGACGAGCACGGCGTGTTGCACACGAACTCAAAGTTCCCGGACATGAAGGCGCTGGCCGATTATGTGCACTCCAAAGGCCTGAAGATCGGCATCTATTCTTCGCCTGGACCACGCACCTGCGGCAGCTATCCGGCAAGCTACGGCTTTGAGGAGCAGGACGCAAAGATGTTCGCCGCGTGGGGCATCGACTACCTGAAATATGACTGGTGCAGCGCCGCGACGATCTATTCCGATGACAAGCTGCAGCCGGTCTATCAGAAGATGGGCGACGCACTTGCGGCGACCGGTCGCCCGATTGTCTACAGCTTGTGCGAGTATGGACTGGGCAAAGTGGAGAAGTGGGGTCCCGCAGTCGGCGGCAACCTGTGGCGCACCACAGACGATATCCGCGATGAGTGGGACAGCATGATCTTCAACATCGAGAAGCAGGTGCTAAGCGCTCCCTATGCGGGCCCCGGGCACTGGAACGACCCGGACATGCTGGAGATCGGCAATGGCCACATGACAGCCGATGAGTATCGCACGCACATGGGTCTCTGGGCTCTTACAGCTGCGCCGCTGCTTGCAGGCAACGATATCCGCACGATGACCGATGAAACAAAGTCGATCCTGCTGAACAAGGAAGTGATCGCAATCAATCAGGATCCACTGGGCAAGCAGGCCTCGCCAACAAGGAAGGGCGATCTTGAAACATGGATCAAGCCACTCGCGGATGGCGGTGTTGCCGTAGGCGTAGTGAACTTTGGCACAGCAGAGGCAAAGGCCACAATCCGCGCGGCAGATCTTAACCTGGCTGGTTCGATCAAGAGTGCTCGCGACCTCTGGGCGCACAAAGACGTCCAGTTCGCCAACGATGCCTACTCTGCAACCGTCCCGTCGCACGGCATTCTCATGCTGCGCGTGGCAGCCAGGTAGCCTGCGACTGTTAGTGCGCTGTACGTAGCACGATGAACACGCGGGCATTGCGGCAAACATATCGGCTGCCGCAATGCCCGCGTACTTTTCTAGAACGAGATCGTCTGCTGCAATGGCAGATTTAGCGAGGACCCGCCGACCCGCACAACATAGTTTCCGGGGACGAGCTTCCACGAGTCCGAAGCCTCGTCATACACAGTCAACCGATCCTGGCTCACCGGCACTGAAACCTGCTTCGATTCGCCCGGTGCAAGCTCCACGCGCGCCCAGCCAACCAACCGCTTTGGCGGCTCGCCCGCGGCATCCGGCAGTGAGGCATACACCTGCGCAATCTCTGTGCCTGCTCGCTTGCCCGTGTTCTTCACGGTGAATGAAACAGCCGTCGTATCGCCCGCCTTCACCGTGATCCCCGAGTAAGCATACGTCGTGTACGACAAGCCGAAGCCGAACGGGAAGAGCACTGCTTTCTTCTCCGCGTCATACCACTTGTAGCCCACCTTCAGGCCTTCGTCATAGTAGGTCTGGAACGCCGGCAGCCCCTTCGCCATCATCGCCATAATGTTCGAAATGTCAGCGCCCGGCGCATCGAATCGCATCTCCGACTCCGGCGGCGGCATCACCAGCTTCGGATGAGGCAGATCCGCATTGCTCTTCGGGAACGTGATCGCCAGCTTTCCAGTCGGATTCACGGCGCCAGTCAGAATATTCGCCAGTGCCTCCGCACCGCGAATGCCCGGATACCACGCCTCCACAACGCCAGCAATCTTGTCGACCCACGGCATCGTCGCCGGGCTTCCCGTCTCCAGAACGACCACGGTCTTCGCGTTCGCAGCAGCCACCGTTTCAATCAGCTTGTTCTGTTCCGCCGCCAGGTCCAGCGTCATCAGGTCGAATCCCTCCGACTCCCACTGATACCCGAAGACGATCGCCACATCCGCCGACTTCGCAGCAGCCGCGGCGGCCTGCAAATCATCGCCGGCAACGTAGGTCACCTCCACCGCTGGCAGCTTTGCCTGCAGCGCGCGCAGAGGAGAACTCGGCATCCACGCCGGACGCAGAAACGCCGACATTGGGTCCTTGCCCGGAGGCGGTGGTGGAACCGGCGTCCCGCCCGGAGGATCAACCTGCGCAGAACCTCCACCCGTCAGCACGCCAACATCCGCATGCCCGCCGATCAACACAACCGAGTGCACCGCTCCCAGCGGCAGCACGCCATGCTCATTCTTCAGCAGCACAATGCTGCGCTCAGCCAGCTTCTGTGCCGTCGCATATCCCTTCTCCACATCCGGCACCTGCTTCCGTACTGGATGGTCGAATAAGCCTGAAGCAAAAATCGTACGCAGAATGCGATGCACGTGATCATTGATCTCGTCCTGCGAAACCTCGCCGCTCTCCACAGCCTTCTTCAGCACATCGCCAAAGAAGACGCTGCCCGGCTGCTCCTGGTCCAGCCCCGCATGCGAAGCCTTCACTCCAGAGTGCGTGCCGCCCCAGTCTGATAGCACAAATCCCTTGAAGTGGAAGTCCTTCTTCAGAACGTCCGTCAGCAGATAGCTGTTCTCGCACGCAAAGTCGCCGTTCACGCGGTTATACGAGCACATCACGCCGCCTGCATCCGAGATGCCCAGCGCAATCTCAAACGCACGCAGGTCCGTCTCGCGCATCGCCCGCTTGTCGATGTTCGCGTTCACCGCGTTGCGGCCGCTCTCCTGGTCATTCACCGCATAGTGCTTCAGGTCGCCGATAATGTACTGCGACTGCACGCCCTTCGCAAAGTTACCCGCCAGCGTGCCCGCAAGCAGCGGATCCTCGCCCTGATATTCAAACGTGCGTCCATTACGCGGCTCACGCGGCATGTTCACGCCACCGCCCAGCGTCATGCTGTAGCCTTGGTCGCGCAGTTCACGTCCAATCAGAGCGCCATATTCAAACGCCGCATCCGCATCCCATGACGAAGCCGCCGCCAGGTTGTTCGGCAACGCAGTGGAGTAGCGTCCCGCGGCCTGCCCGCGTGTCACGCCATAAGCCGAGTCGGCCATTTGAATCGCCGGAATTCCCAGCCGCGGAATCGCATTGGAGTAGCCTGCACCACCATTCGATGCGCTCGGAGCATCTGAAAAGAATGGCATCCCCTGCCCGTGAAGCAGAGAAATCTTCTCGTCCAGCGTCATCTCCTTGATCACCAGATCAGCCCGCACATCAGGCGACAAGCTGGCATCGGACCATGCGTAGTGCTTCGGCTGCTGCATACCCGGGAACTGGGCAAGCGCCCACGTCCCCGCCAAGAAAACGGCCGCCAGCGCGACCGTACTCAGTACTCGTTTTCTCATAAATCCATTGGCCTCTCTGAACTGTTGGTGTGAACGTCCGACATGTTTTTTCAAGCGCAGGAATTCTAGAGCATCCCGCATGACGCTTGCGCCCCAATGTCAAAAATCCTTCTGATGCGGTGAATCCTTTAAGTCAATCGGGCAGCTCACACACCACTCACAGCAGCAGTGGATACAGGCTCCCGCGCTCCCCAGCAAGAGGCCCCCCCTGCCGGCACAGAGACACCCCGCGTAAAGCTCGACAGCGTAGAAACAGCAAATCCGCTCAACGTAGACCGGCCCCGCAGAGTGCGTACTCTGCGGGGCCGGTCTTCAAAACATGCTCAGCGGTCACTCCCGAACAATCGCAGGCTTC
>DATMUN010000338.1:0-2005 GCA_035563895.1 Occallatibacter sp.
CTCGGGGTCGTGTGTCACGAGTATCGCCGGTCCAAACGGCGATGCGCATTACGAGAGATGAAGGTAGGTCCTTCGAGGTCGGCAATCAGGTGCTGATCTCAAGCCACCGCAAGCTGCTGCGGTCAAAAGCCGTGGTAGTGAGCGTTGCGGAAACGCTGGGACAAGATTCCGGCAGGCACGGTCGAGAGAGGCGAGCGCAAGCGAACCGCTGCAGAAGTGTCGAAAGCGGATTAGGCGATGTCAAAACCGGGGGGTGGCACTTCCTCCGGGATCAGTTCGGGAGATGCCTGAGACCGCCCGAACGGCATCCGGCATGTAGGCGGCGCGAAGCTCGACCAGGCTTTCGTATGGAACGTGAGAACCTGTGCTCTGTCACGCCGACGGCGTGAAGGGACAAGCCGCAAGCGGCTCCAACCGCGAGGGCGAGAGTACCGAAGCGGAGCGCAGGGACGGAGCAGCCCGTAGTAGCGTTGAAGGTCCTGTAATGGGGCCGGAGCAAAGGGGCTGCGTTGTTCAGCCTTGGCCACTGGCCAACTGGAAACGGGAGGAGCCTGTGGACGAGGCAAAGCCGTTCAAGATCCCTAAGCGGGAAGTGTGGGAAGCCTTCAAGCGTGTGAGGGCCAACCAGGGAGCGGCTGGCGTGGATGGACAGTCGATCGCGGAGTTCGAGGCCAACCTTTCGGGCAACCTCTACAAGCTCTGGAACCGGCTGTCGTCAGGGAGCTACTTTCCTCCGCCGGTGCGGCGGGTCGATATTCCAAAGGCAAATGGCGGGACACGACCGTTGGGCATCCCGACGGTCGCTGATCGCGTCGCCCAAGAGGCCGCCCGTCGCTATCTGGAGCCGATCGTGGAGCCGGTGTTTCATGCCGACTCCTACGGCTACCGACCCGGCAAATCTGCGATCGACGCGGTGCACGCAGCTCGCGAGCGCTGCTGGCGCTACGATTGGGTGCTCGATGTCGATATCGGCGGATTCTTCGACAGCATCGATTGGGAGTTGATGCTCAAAGCTGTCCGTCATCACACGGACTGCCGGTGGGCGCTGCTCTACATTGAACGCTGGCTGAAGGCGCCGGTGCAGATGGAGGACGGCAGTATCGTGCCGCGCGTGGCGGGAACGCCGCAGGGCGGGGTGATCTCGCCCCTGTTGGCGAATCTATTCCTGCATTATGCGTTCGATGCGTGGATGGCGCGGATGTTCGCGCACATCCCATTCGAGCGGTACGCCGACGACATTATTTGTCATTGCAACAGCGCCGAGGAGGCGCGAGCACTCTGGAGCGCGATTGCCGACCGCTTCACGGTCTGCAAGCTGGTGCTGCATCCACAGAAGACGAAGATCGTCTACTGCAAGGATGCGAACCGGCAGGACGACTTCCCCAACATCCACTTCGACTTTCTCGGCTTCCAGTTTCGAGCCCGGAAGATAAGGTGGGTGAAGGCGGACAGACGCATCTTCGCGCACAGTTTCCAGCCCGCTGTCAGCCCGAAGGCATTGAAGCGCATCAGCCGAGAAATTCGGAGCTGGGCGCTCCATCACCGCAGCGACAAATCCCTGACCGACCTGGCCCAGATGTACAATCCGTGCATCCGCGGCTGGATTGCCTACTACAGTCACTTCAACAAGATGCAGTTGCGTCCGACCCTGCAGCGGATCGATGCCTATGTCATTCGGTGGGCGCGGCGCAAGTTCAAGTCGCTGCGCCACCGGATCAAATGTGCTGGCGTTTGGTTTGACCGGCTTCGCCGCGCCGAGCCAACGCTCTTTGCACATTGGGTCTTATGTCATGGCAACGGCCGAACATCGGGAGCCGTGTGAATCGCGAGATTCATGCACGGTTCTGGGAGCGCGTGGAGGTGAAATTCCTCCGCGCGACTCGACAAAAGCGGACATTCTGCACTGCGGTAAGGCACGTTGTTATTCGATCACTTCGTCGGCGGCCTGCTGAAGCTGCACGGGCACGTCGAGCCCCAAAGCCTTGGCGGTCCGCAGATTGATGAC
>DATMUN010000339.1:0-3264 GCA_035563895.1 Occallatibacter sp.
GGGGTTAGGCGGAGCGTTGGTGACAGTGACGACAGTGACGGTTCTGCGCGAGTTCGCGAGTGACAGCTTGTGCTGCCGGAAATATTCGGAAAGTAGCTTGCCTCTGCGCAGGCGCTCTCGCGCGCCGATGAGATTGTCGTACCTGTCCGTGATGCTCCAGAGACTGAGAAGGGCTTCAAGTGGGCGACAGTTGGGCGCGAGCGACTCGTCCGGTTGCGTGTTGTAAAGGGCGGGCATGGCAAAGCTGTTTTCCATGCCGGGAGTCCAGAAGTCATAGCGCGATGCGGCGTAACGATCGTCGCGGAGGTAGTGAATCTCGGCGGCGGTGACGTGTGTCTCAAGCGGTGCGCCGATGGCGTTGAGATAGGTATTCCACGCGGAGGCGACCTGCTGCTCCGAGATGCCTTGTGCAGGATCGTGCGCGGCATTGAACTCAGCATTGGCGAGATGGTCGAGGAAGGCGCGTTTGGTGAGGCGGCCGGACAGCACGAATGGGAAGTTGGTGGCGAAGAGGCCGACTAGCGTGCGAGCATCGCCGGGAGTGTCGAGGTTGGCGGCCAGTGTGTTCATGCGGATGGCCTGCTGGCGCAGCGCTTCGAACGCGGCCAAGCGTGGCAGCGCGTCTGCCGAGAAGAAGGCAAGTGGCGCGAACACTGCGGCTAGTCCTGCGATTCTCCGGATCATAGCGGCTCTCCCGAGGAGGCATAGAGGGACGATACGGACTGTATTCAGTATGTACCGGGATAAGAGCTCTTGTGCGGAAAATGTATGCTGTGCGGGCTACAGCCGGTGAGCTCTTTTCTCTTGCGGTTTGTACGGCCTGGCTGAGGTCGAGCTGTGGACAAGACGGTGTTGTGGCTGGGCGCGTCGAAGGTAGCTGTTGCCAGGAGATGGGATTGCTGTCCCACACATTACGCGATGAGACTGCGCGAAGAACAGGCGCCGATGGTCGCGCGGATCGATGCCGAGGCATTGTCTGCTAGGCGAGGAATTCGCGAACGAAGGGATCGGTGCTTGCGAGGAGTTGGTGGAGTGAGCCGTCGAAGATGAGGTGGCTGTCGGCGAGCATGAGGAAGGTGGTGCCGGGGTCGGTTTCGCCTTTGGGGAGAGGGACCATGCGGCCGGAGTCGGGATCGAAGCGGTGGGTGCAGAGGGTGAAGGCGTCTTGCAGTCGATGCGTGACGAGCAGAGACGGCGTGTGGTAGACGTCGCGCTGCTTGACGATGAGTTCGATGATGGTGGTGGAGGTTACGGGGTCGAGGCCGCCGGTGGGCGAGTCGTAGAGCAAGAGCTCTGGCTTGCGGATGAGGGCGCGCGCGATGGCGACGCGGCGGCGCATGCCGCCGGAGAGCGACGAGGGATAGAGCGCGAAGGTGTGGTCGAGCTCGACGAAGGTGAGAGCTTCGTGGACGCGGGCGTCGATCTCGTCGTCGGGCACTTGCTCCTGAATGAGCTGATAGGCTACGTTGTCGCGAACGGTGAGCGAGTCGAAGAGTGCGCCCTCCTGGAAGACCATACCGGTGCGCGTGCGGAGAGGGAAGAGATCTTCTTCACGAGCGAAGGCGATGTCGTGGCCGAAGAGCTCGATCGAGCCGGAGTCTGGGCGCAGCAGGCCGTTGGCGAGCTTGAGCAGGACACTCTTGCCGACGCCTGCGGGACCGAGGAGGATGCGGGTTTCAGCGGGGGCGACAGAGAAGGAGATGTCGTCGAGAACCGGCGGACCATTGAAGGCGATGGTGACCGCCTGAAAGGCGAGCACCGGAAGCTGCGGCACGGAATTGGCGATGGTCGTCACATCCACCCGGCAAAGAGCGTCAGCACGATCTGGCTAAGCAGGAAGTCGACGAAGATGATGAGTACGCTGGCGTTGACGACGGCCTGAATGGTGGATCGGCCGACGCCCTGCGTGCCGCCGGTGGTGCGGAGACCGTAGAAGCAGCCGATGGAGCCGAGGATGTAACCGAAGAAGAGCGGCTTGATGAGTCCCTGCACGATGTCGGGAAAGCGGATGTGTTCCCATGCCTGGCTCAGGTACTGGGTGCCGTTCTGGTGGTTCATGAAGACGGTGACGAGGCCGCCGCCGACGATGCCGAAGGCGTCGGCCACGATGGTGAGGAAGAAGAGCATCGCGATGGACGCGAAGATGCGGGGCGTGACCAGCTTACGGATGGGGTCGACGCCGAGAGCGCGCATCGCGTCGATTTGCTCGGTGACGACCATGGAGCCGAGCTCGGATGCCATGGAAGAGGCGTTGCGGCCGGAGACCATGACGCCGGTGAGTACGGGGCCGAGCTCGCGAATCATGGTGAGCGAAACGAATTGGCCGGTGATGGCGGTGGCGCCGAAGTTGGCCAGTGTGGCCGCAGACTGGAGCGCGAGCACGCCGCCGGTGGAGAGGCCGGAGAGGACGACGATGGAGAGCGAGCCGACGCCGATGATGTCGGATTGCGTGAGAAAGTCGGTCCAGTAGATGGGCGGGCGAAAGAGATTGAGAAGGGCACGGGAGGCGAAGACGTAGTAGTCCTGTACGGTGAGGACGACTTGTTTGGCGGTTCTTTCGAGCCTGTCGAGCGCCATGATTCTCCCGGGGCCGCGGCGTGTATGTGACACGTATAGCGCGGCATCCACAGGATAGCGCATGGGGTGAACGGCAGCGGGCCTCTTGGAGTGCGAAAGGCGCATCTAACGACTTAGACCAGAGAGACGAGGGCGCGCGATGCATACTTTTCGACTACGCCTGATTGTGGCGCTGGTGGCGTGTGTGACGGCTGTTTCAGCTGCCTTCACCTATTTTGAAGTGTTGGCACATAAGCACTTTCTGCGCGCAGACCTGATGGAGCGGTCGCGGTGGATCGGGCTGAGTTTGCAACCGGGGCTGGAGCAGAGCCTGGCATCGGGCCTGATCGACGGGCTGCCGGATTTTCTGCGCGTGGCGCGCGGCCGCGTAGGTGTGCAGGCGCTGGTGGTGTATGACGCGCAGGGGCAGGCGCTAGCGTCGTCGGGGCCGAATGAACTGATCGAGGGCCTGAATAAGAGTGTGCTCAAGAAAGCGCTCGATAAAGGCATGAATGCGAGCGCCTTTGGACACACGGGCGACGCGCAGTGGCTGGAACAGGCGGTTCCGCTGCACAGCGGCAGAGACCTTGAAGGCGCGCTTGTGCTGGTGAGCGATGCAAACTACATACGAACGGAAAGCAATGCGGTATGGCAGCGCAGCTTTGGGCGTACGGCGGCGCTGGTGGTGCTGGTTACGCTGATCACGTT
>DATMUN010000340.1:0-6432 GCA_035563895.1 Occallatibacter sp.
AAACCTTCGAGCTGGGCTTCGTAGTCGCGATCGTCGGGGGTTTTGGATTCGAGGCCTTCGGCTTCAATCCAGGTGACCTTGAGCTTGAGGCGCTTGTCGACGGCGCCGTGGACGAGCGCCTCTTTGAGCGATTTGTAACTGTCTTCGTACTCGACGTACTTGCCGACGATGGCGATGGAGACCTCGTCGACGGGGTGGTAGCAGCGGTCGACGAGATCGCGCCAGCGGCTGAGGTCGGCCTCGGGCGCGTCTTTGCGGAGGTACTTGAGGATGAGCTCGTCGACGCCCTCTTGCGCGAAGCCGAGAGGCACTTCGTAGATGGAGTCCACGGTGCGGGCGCCGATGACGGCGCGCTCTTCGACGTTGCAGAAGGCGGCGATCTTCTGCTTGATCTCGCGGCTCAGCGGGCGGTCTGACCGGCAGAGCAGCACATCTGCCTGGATGCCGATGCCGAGCAGCTCCTTGACGGAGTGCTGCGTGGGCTTGGTCTTGAGCTCCTGCGCAGCGCCGATCCAGGGAACGAGGGTGAGGTGGACGAAGACGGTGTTTTCGCGGCCCAGCTCCTGGCGCATCTGGCGGATGGCCTCAAGGAACGGCAGCGACTCGATGTCGCCGACGGTGCCGCCAATTTCGACGATGGTGACGTCTGCACCGTTGGACGAGACCTTGCGCATGGCGTTCTTGATCTCGTTGGTGACGTGGGGGATGACCTGTACGGTTTTGCCGAGGTAGTCGCCGCGGCGCTCTTTGAGGATGATCTGCTCGTAGATGCGGCCGGTGGTGAGGTTGTTGTCGCGCGAGAGAGGCGCGTGGGTGAAGCGCTCGTAGTGGCCGAGGTCGAGGTCGGTTTCTGCACCATCGTCGGTGACGAAGACCTCGCCGTGCTGGAAGGGCGACATGGTTCCGGGATCGACGTTGAGGTAGGGGTCGAACTTCATCATGTTGACGCGGAGGCCGCGGCTCTCAAGCAGGCAGCCGATAGAGGCCGCTGCGAGACCCTTGCCTAAGCTGGACACAACTCCGCCCGTCACAAAGACATACTTTGCCGACATCGATGCACCCTCTTTATTCAGATTTTGGGATTGGCCTAACTTGGTGGGCACGATCAAGTATGACAGGTTTCCGGAAGCGGGTGAAATAGAAAAATCGACGAAGGCGGCGGCGCTGCCGCACGGTGGAGAATCAAGTTTTTTATTGTGAGTGGCTTATGCGGAGCGAGGAATATCGGCGACTGGTGACGCAGTACACAGGTGCGATTGGCGAGTGTGGAAAACGAGGCACACTACTGCGTCGCAGAGACAACGAAGCCCGGCCGCTCCAGGATACGGCCGGGCTTCGTCTTTTTACAGCGCGAAGGTCAGAAGTTGAAGGTGACCTTCGCCGTCAGCGCACGCGGGGTGACGTAATGCGTGCCGCTGAAGGTCGAGAGGAAGTTGTAAAGGGCGTACTGGTTGGTGATGTTGACCGCGGTAAGGTCGAGGTCGGTCTTGATCTTCTCGGTGTGGAAGATGTTTTGCTGGCCCACGGAGAGGTCGAAAAGATTGCGCGGTGCTATGCGGGGCGGGTTCTTGTCGTCGTTCTCAGTGCCCGGTGCGGGAAGGGAGACGAGCGAGGACGAGTACTGGGACGGCGCGCAGGAACTGAAGCCGGAGGTGCGCGTGGCTTTGACGCCGTCGCAGATGATGCCGGACTCGAACTGCTGGTCGTAGGTGAGGCCGCTCAGGTCGACGGGCGTGGTTGCGTCCGTGGCATAGGGCATGGAGCCTGCGACCTGGCCTGAGTCGTAGCGCCAGTTCCAACCGGCCCAGGGGCCGCGCTTGCCGAGCTGGTACTGCACGTGGGTGGTCTGGTTAAACTTCTCGTCGTGGTCGATGCGGAAGGGCTGGCCGCTCTGGCCGACGGTGGCTCCGGCACCGGCGACCTGCGGCGGGAAGAAGCGCGCGGCGACGGACGACATGACGGCGTAGGCGCTGAAGCCGTGGTACTCGGGCACTTCGACGTTGAGGGCGAAGCCGGGGATCTTGGAGCTGTGCCAGTCGATGGGGAAGGTGATGGGGGTGTTGCCGAGGACGGCGAAGTCGAAGGCGTTGTGGGTGTACTTCCAGATGTACTCGCCGCTGACGACGACGTGATGGCCGACGGCCTGCTGCAGGCCCGCGTGGAACTCGTTGCGGAAGCCGGGCTGCTCCGTGGTGGCGACGCCGCTGGTGCAGGAGAGCAGCGGAGAGAGCACGGCGTTGTTGCAACCATCGCTCGAGAGCACGAGGTTCTCGTTGAAGGGCGTCTCAAGCGTGCGGGCGTAACTGGCGCGGAGGACGGTGCCGGTGCGCTTTACGTTGTAGGCGAGGCCCAGGCGAGGCTCGGCCTGCTGCGCGCTGGCGAGGCCGTTGTAGATGTCGCCACGGACGCCGAGGTTGAAGTTCCAGTTGCCGGTCTTGATCTGGTCCTCGATATACATCGAGAGCTCTTTGACGTCGGCGCGGCCGAGGTAGTGATAGTCTGCGCCGCCGCGGGTGAGGTCGTAGGGCGCGAGCACGGCGAGGTAGTTGGGGTTGGCGCTGAGCTCGGCGCTGGCGCAGTCCGTGGTGCTGGCAAAACCTGCAACTGCATTGCCGCTGGCGTCGACGCAGGGCGCGTTATAGAGCTGCGAGACGATGCCGAGGCCGTCACTCTCACGCAGGAAGGTGTGCTGATACTCGACGCCGCCCTTGATGGTCTGCACGCCGCGAGAGTAGGTCACGTCAGCATGCACGCCGGTGTTGGCGAGCGAGCGGTTCTGGAAGATGGATGCGGTCTGGAGGTTCGACGGGCCGAGATCGGCGAGCGCGTTGTTGCTGGGGTAGTAGTGGTACTGGTCTTTGCGGAAGAAGGCGCTGGCATTGAGTACCGTGTACTGGTTGACGATGCGCGTATACGTCGGCGCGATGTTGATGGTGCCGATCTGCGAGCGTTGGTCTGCGTCGCCGACAGAGCCGAAGACCGGGCTCGAGCTGGTGCCACCGCTCAGCACGTTCTGGACGGCGAGGTTGTCGTAGGAGTTCGGCGTCTGGAACCAGGAGCGCGAATAGTTGAGGTTGAGGCGCACGGAGTCGGCCGCGGTGAGGGAGCGGTCAATGCGATCGAAGAAGTTCTCTTCGTTACCCTTGTCGTGCATAACGGCGAACTCGGGCGGATCGAGGAAGCGGCCGGAGTTGAGGCCGTCTGCCTCAAAGAAGTTGCCCCAGCTTTTGCCGCCGTAGGAGAGATCGACGCCCGCGGTGGCGGAGCCGAAACTGCCGTAGGAGGTGCTGACGCTGCCGGTGGGCTTGCTGACGCCCTGGCCGGAGCGCGTGGTGGCGACGATGACCAGGCTGGTCTTGTCGCCGTACTCGGCCGGAGGCGCGCCGCTGATGACTTCGATGGACTGGATGGAGTTGGCGGGGAGCTGGTTGGAGAAGACCTTGCTCTGCTGGTCGGTGATGGACTGGCCGTCTACCGAGAACGAGTTCGACGCGTGATCGCCGAGGCCGTGGAAGAGGCCGTTCGAGTCTGCCGAGACGCCGGGGGTGGAAACGGTGACCAGCGAGCTGAGCGATGAGGACTGGCTTTCGAGAGGCACCTTGATGAAGGCGTCGCGGTCCACATCTTTGTGGAAGGTGGGGTCGTTCTCGAGCATGTCGCCGGCGTCGGCTTCGACGGTTACAGTGTCGCCGGCGGCCTGCACCTGCAGGACCAGCTTGAGGTCGGCTGCGACAACGGAGCGCACGTCGACGGTTTGGCGCGCTGCGGAGAAGCCGGTGGCCTGCACGTTGAGCGCGTAGTGGTTGAAAGGGATATTGGCGAACTGGAAGTGGCCGAGGGTGTCAGTCTGCGCGGTGCGATCGAGACCGCTGACGGAGTTGGACAGGTGAACGGTGGCGCCGGGGATGACGGCGCCGCTGGGATCGGTCACGGTTCCGGAGATGGCTCCGGCGCTGCCCTGCGCATGGGCATTGAACGCCGCGAAAGCAAAAGCAATTAAAGGAATAAGACGAAAGATGGCTCCGCGATGGGCGGGCATGAAAACCTCCGAATAAATGGCTGCCTGGTCTGCGCTTCAGGGCCGGAAGTAACGAGCCGGAACGGGCAGAAGCAGCTGTAGCATTGGTCCCGCTTCGCTTCAGCCTAACTGGAACTCAGTTTGGAGTGGGTGAACCGATGCACGGGCCCGCTGAAGCAACGACGTAAAGAAAGTAGGAGGAATGCCGATCAGCGCGCCGGAGGAGGACGCGTGAAGAGCCTGGTCTGCCGGCGGCGTTCGACCGGGACCAGCGCGGGGCGTGGAGCGAATGCCGTGACCTGCACAAGCGCCAGCAGCGCTGCCGCGGCTACGGCGGGCACTACTGAGTGCATGACGATGCAGAGCTGGCAGTGGTCAGCATCCGTATTGGTTGCGTGGGTGTGAGCCACCTGCGCAACCGCGAGCAGCGCCAGCAAAGCCAGGCACACGACCGCTGCGACCGCGAAGGCACTGAGTGGTGCGCGGCGTCGACCGAATCTGCGTGGCTGAAATGGGCTGAACACGGAAGCTACTCCATCTTCAGGATACACAGATTTGGACGCAATCGTTCCGGGTTCGGTCGCAGGTTGTTTCCATCTGGTAACAACGCCGCTTTGGCTGCGGATTCGTCTAAACTGGGGAGCCATGGCCGAAATGCGTTCATTTCGCGGGATTTGGATGGTTTTGCTGGCGCTGCTGCTGGCCGCGGGAGCAGCCTGCGGGGCGCAGCAGGAGGACCGGAAGCAGCTGCCTGTGGAGTCGGCTGCAGCCGGACCGGCCGTGATTCACCGGCTGATCCTGAAGGACGGCAGCTACCAGATGGTGCGGCAGTACCAGGTGGTGGGCGATCGCGTGCGGTATCTCTCGCAGGAGCGTGGCGACTGGGAGGAGATGCCGGCTGCGCTGGTGGACTGGGAGGCTACGAAGAAGTGGGACCGCGACCACATCAATGCGCAGCCGGATGATGCCTCGCCCGCGATGAAGGAAGCTGCCGCGCTGGACAAGGAGGAGGCCGACGCTCGCGCCGAGCAGCGCGGACGCACGCCGGAGGTAGCCAAAGGGCTTGAATTGCCTGACCAGAGCGGGGTGTTTGTGCTGGACACGTTTGAAGGCACGCCCGCGCTGGTGGAGCTGAAGCCCGCGGACCTGAACATGAACCAGAAGGTGCGGAAGGGGTTGGGCACGTTTAATCCGCTGGCAGCGGCCAAGGCGGAGCTGGACCTGGATGGGGCGCACGCCCGCGTGCATCTGCACGTGAACGACCCGGCGATCTATCTCTCGCTGGATGACGGGAACGAGAAGGAAGTAACGACGCACGCCTTTACTGTGGACACCAGCGGCAGCAAAGACGCGAAGAACCACAAGCACGGGGCGCACTCCACGGGCTCGGGGTTTGCGATTGTGCGCCTGGATGTACGCAAGGCGGTGCGCGTTGTGGGCGCGATCGAGGTGAGCCGCAGTGGGTCCGTCTCGCAGAGCGAGGACGTGATTCCGACCAAGGCGGAGGTGGTGGAGGGCAGGCACTGGCTGAAGCTGACACCTGCGCAGCCGCTGACGATTGGCGAGTATGCGCTGGTGGAGATTCTGTCGCCGGAGGATGTGAGCCAGACGGTGTGGGACTTTCGCGTGGACCCGCGGATGGGGGATAACGCGGGGTCGCTGGGGCCTATCCTGAATCCTCAGCCTCGGTAGTGATCCTTACGCAACCGCGCGAGGTTGCGAAGTTCGACGCATCACGAAATAGATCAGCAGAGCTGCTGCTACCGTTGCGCTGAGGGCGCCGTCAATGCCGGGCATGCCGCGTGCGCCCCAGTGGGCGTAGCCGCGGCCGTCCACCCAGGCCATGTAGGCCACGGGCAGGTTGCCGAGCGAGTTGATGATGGAGTAGCGGGCGCTGCCACTCTTGCCGGAGTCGCCCATGAACTCCAGCACCACGCCGGTGAAGAGCGCGTAACAGGCTCCGATAGTGAAGAGATAGAGCACGGTTCCGGCGATGTAGATCTGCGGGCGCTGCGGGCCGAGTGCGAAGATGGCGAGCGTGGCGGCGTTGGCGAGGCCGGCGCAGAGGTAGGCCGTGGGCGCGTGGATGCGCACCGGAATGCGCGAGGCGGCGAGCGAACCGGTGGCGGTGATGAGCGCACCGGCGAGGCCGTTGAGCCAGGCCACCTGGGCGGCGCTGACGCCGAAGTCCGCAGCCAGCGCGGGCAGCAGGCCGATCATGGCTCCGCTGCACATGGGCATGACGATGAGGAGCGTGTAGGGGATAGCGTCCCAGCGCAGGAAGGTCGCTTTGAACTCGCGCAGGATGCGGGCGGCGGTTTCGCGCGCGGTGTGCTCGCCGGGCGGCCTGCCTGCGGGCGCGGCGAACGCTGCCAGAGCGGGCAGGGCGATCATGGCGGCGACGATCCAGCCGA
>DATMUN010000341.1:0-3485 GCA_035563895.1 Occallatibacter sp.
TCGCCCGTTGTGACTCCGGACATGGTTCAGACCGGGTCGGATATCCCAGCGAAGTGGGAGGAGCCGCACCCGGGGTACGACTACGATAAGCGCGACGCGATGATCCCGATGCGGGACGGCGTGAAGCTGCACACGGTGATCCTGGTGCCCAAGGGCGCGAAGGAACTGCCGATGCTGCTGGAGCGGACGCCGTATAACGCGGGCGGCACGACGGCAGACAAACCGAAGCTGCACGACGCTGTGTGGAGTGCGCAGCGCGAGTGGGTGGATGACGGCTACATCATCGTGGACCAGGATATTCGCGGCAAGTACGGCTCAGAGGGCGACTACGTGATGACGCGGCCGCCGATGGGGCCGCTGAATCCGACGAAGACGGATGACACGACGGATGCCTGGGACACGATTGAGTGGCTAGTCAAGAACGTGCCGGAGTCGAACGGGCGCGTCGGCATGATCGGATCGTCGTATGACGGCTGGACGGTGACGATGGCTCTACTGGGACCGCATCCTGCTTTGAAGGTGGCCGCGCCGGAGAGCCCGATGATCGACGGCTGGATGGGCGACGACTGGTTCCACTATGGGGCGTTTCGTCAAGTGAACCTGGACTACTTTACGGGGCAGTCAACGCAGCGGGGCAACGGCAGCGAGGTTCCCCGCGCAAGTGACGATGACTACGCGAACTTTCTTGAGAAGGGAACGGCAGGGCACTGGGCCGAGGTGAACGGCTTCGCTCAGATTCCGTGGTGGAAGCGGCTCTCCGCGCATCCGGCGTATGACGCTTTCTGGCAGTTGCAGGCGCTGGACAGGCAGGTGGTGGCAAAGCCAGCGAGCGTGCCGACGATGTGGCTGCAGGGGCTATGGGATCAGGAAGACATGTACGGCGCGGTGCATACGTGGGAGGCGCTGAAGGCTGCGGGGCATGCAGCGAACAACCACCTGGTGATGGGGCCGTGGTATCACAGCCAGATCAACCGCTCGGCTGAGACGCTGGGGCCGCTGAAGTGGCCGGGCGATACGGCGGCGGATTTCCGGCGCGAGGTGCTGATTCCGTTCTTCGATACATATCTGAAGGACCGCAAGCCTGCGGAGCCGCTGGCGCCGGTGATGATCTACAACCCGTCGGAGAAGCACTGGGATTCCTTTGCAGACTGGCCGGGTGTGGACGAGAAGCACCTGACGCCGATGTATTTTGAGGCTGGGTTCGGGCTGGGGCTCGCGAAGCCGGTGCCGTTTCTTGCTCCGCCCGTGGAGGCGAATGGCGGGCGGCGTTGGCAGACGTGGCTGGTTCAGGATCAGCGCACGGTGGGCACTCGTACCGATGTGCTGAGCTACGAGACACAGGTGCTGGATCACGCAGTGCGCGTGGAAGGCGCGCCGTTTGCAGACCTGTTTGTGAAGACGACGGGGACGGATGCGGACTTTGTGGTGAAGGTGATCGACGTGTATCCGCCGACCTATCCGGAGCAGCCGGAGATGGCTGGCTACGAGTTGGCGATCAGCATGGATATCTTTCGCGGGCGGTATCGCAAGAGCTTCGAGAAGCCAGAGGCGATTCCGGCGGGCGAGACGCAGGAGTACCGCTTCCGGCTGCCGACGATGAACTACACGTTCAAGCCGGGGCACAGGATCATGGTGCAGGTGCAGTCTTCGCTGTTCCCGCTGTATGACCGCAATCCGCAGACGTTTGTGCCGAACATCTTCTTCGCAAAGCCGGAGGACTTCAAGACGGCGACGATGACGGTGGAGCGCGGGAAGAGTGCGGTGTTGCTGCCGATTGTGGAGAAGTAGCTACGCAGAGCAGTAAGAACTCAATGACGACGGGCGCTGGCCATAAATGGCTGGCGCCCGTCTTGCTTTTAGACGCGCTACTCGCGGGTGGGCAGCGGTGCGACGGCGGGGCTGCATTGGCCTGTGGCGGTGCAGGCGCGGACGCCGAAGAAGACGTTGTCCTTGGATACAGGTAGCCGCGCAGAGTTGGGTGTGGGGCCGGGGTAGCGTGTGGCGTCGGCGGAGTATTGCCAGTCGGTGACTGCGGTCTCGCGCCAGAGGATCTGGTAGTGCGTGTTTGCAGCGTCGGTCGGTGCGTCCCACTTGAGGATGGTGTCGTTGTCGAGGTTTGACGTTAGCACACGGACATTTTGCGGCGGCGTTGGAGCGGAGGCGAGCGTGGCGGCGACGGCGATGTTGAGTCGCGCGACCTGCGCCGTGTAGTCCGGATCGACGAACTTGAGTAAGTCGCCGAATTCGGTGCCGTTCTCGGTACGGACGGCCTGGTGCTGGTGGTTGTAGTTCTCGCGCCAGTCAGTGAAGCGCACGGCGGCGAAGCCTTCGTTGGAGAACGAGCTGTGATCGCCGCCACGGAGAAAGCGGTCGAGGCGGAGTTCCATGACAGGCGTGAAGGATTTAGCGAAGTAGGTTCGGCCGACCTCGAGGATGGTGCGGGCGAGCTGGCGCGATGGGGTCTCGTTTTCCGCGCCGAGGGAGAGGGCGAGACGGAGCTGGTCGGGCGGCGCGGAGGCGAGCAGGCCAGAGGAGAAGACGCGGACGCGTTGCCTGGACTGGAGTGTGTCAGCGGGCGTCGAGTCTCCGCCGATGATGTCGTTGTTGAGGACGGCTTCGATGGACCAGCCTTCTGATTTGGCGCGCTGGGCGAGATGGTGCGAGCCGTTCAGGCCCTGTTCCTCTCCCGTGAAGGCGACGAAGACGATGGTGGCTGGGAAGCGGTGGTGGCTGAGAACGCGGGCGGCTTCGAGGACGAGCGCGGCACCGCTGGTGTCGTCGTTGGCACCGGGGGCGAAGCTGTGGGTGTCCATCACGTCACCTACGCGGGTGTCGTAGTGTCCGCCGATGAGGATCATTCGAGAGGCTGGGTCAGTGCCGGGCAGGATGCCGAGGACGTTGCGCAGGGTTGTGGGCTTGACGATGCGTGGGTGTGCGCTGGTCTGCGGTGGCTCGATGAATTCGTCGAAGGAGACTTGCAGGCAGTTGCCGCAGTCGTGGCTGATGGCTTCGAACTGGGACTTGATCCAGTCGGAAGCCGCGAGGACGCCGGTGCCGGGCTTGAGGTCAGTCTCGTTCGACGAGATGGTAGAGCGGTTGTTGAAGTCGACCAGGCGCACGATGTCGGCGCGGATGCGGTCGGCGGACACGTCCTTGAGCGCGGCTGCGATCTGCGGGTCGGCAGCGGACGGGGCGAGCGGTGCACCGGCCGTGGCGAAGTCGAGTTGCTGGGCGGAAAGCGTGAGAGGCAGGGCGAGGATGAGCGCGGCGAGGCGGGGCATAGTGCTTTCAGGGTAACGCGGCGCTGCACTGCGTGCGGCGTACTGCTCGCTGATCGCTCGGCGCTGCGGTGACTGAGCGTGAGTTTCGGTTGTGGCCGGGTAAGGGGCTTGCTTTCCCGGGTCTCAGAAGCGAGACCTGGGGCACCCGGCTGATACCGGACTAGTCCACTGGGCATGACGGGTTAGTTTACTTCATCGCTTTCC
>DATMUN010000342.1:0-3283 GCA_035563895.1 Occallatibacter sp.
TACGACGAAGCTCCCTTCCTCGCCATCTGGGAGATCACACAGTCCTGTGACCTGGCCTGCAAACACTGTCGCGCGGCCGCCCAGCCCATTGCGCATCCAGATCAGCTGACAACGGAAGAAGGCAAAGCTCTTATCGACCAGATCGCCGACATGCACGTGCCAATCTTCGTCTTTACCGGCGGCGACCCGCTCAAGCGCCAGGATATTTACGAACTCATTCGTTATGCCTGCTCCAAGGACGTAAAGGTGGCCGTGACGCCCAGCGCCACGCCGCTGCTTACCCGTGAAGCTATCTTCAAGATGAAGGAAGCCGGCGCCGTCCGCCTCGGCATCTCGCTCGACGGCTCCTGCCCTGAGATTCACGACAACTTCCGCGGCCTGCCCGGCGCGTGGGCCCGCACCATTCAGGCGATCGAGTGGGCTGGTGAAGCCGGTCTGCCCATCCAGGTTCACACCACCATCAGCCGCCACAACGCCAAGGATCTCGACAACCTCTGCGCCCTGTTTGAGAAGCAGAACATCGTCATGTGGAACGTCTTCTTCCTCGTTCCCGTGGGCCGCGGCCAGTTGGACGACTTGCTCACCGGCGAGGAGTTCGAGCAGGTCTTCGGCAAGATCTACGAGCTCTCGCATCGCGTCAACTTCCAGATCAAGACCACCGAAGCCATGCACTACCGCCGCTATCTGCTGCAGAACAACCTGAAAGAGCGGCAGTTCGGCCACGGCCACCCAGGCGCTATGCCCCACGCGGCTGAGTACGAGCCCGGCACACCGACAGCCGACCCCATGGCGCGCAACCACGGCTGGGCTACCCGCCGTGTGAATGACGGCAAGGGCTTCGTCTTCATCTCCCACGTGGGCAACGTCTACCCCTCGGGTTTCCTGCCCATCCACGCGGGCAACATCCGCGAGACCCCGCTCAGCGAGATCTACCGCAATGCCCCCATCTTCAAGGCCCTGCGCAACACCAGCCGCCTGGAAGGCAAGTGCGGCGCCTGCGAGTACAAGGAGATCTGCGGCGGCTCCCGCGCGCGCGCATACGCCCTTACCGGCGACCCGCTTGCGCAGGAACCTTGCTGCACTTACCAGCCCAAGGGCTGGGTGAATACTGCCGAGCCGGAGACCTCTGAGAAGAACTACTTCGGACCTCTCGTCTCGCTGTAAACCGCACTCCTGGATGAAAGCCCTCCAGAGGCCAGCCTCTGGAGGGCTTTCTGTTGCAGTTTTGCCGGTACGCCTCCGCCGCTTATACTTCTCGCGATTTGAATCTTCCTTCACACGCAGAGAAATCCTGATGAGACAACGCCGTCCGCATCTTGCTCTTCTCGCAGTTACATCGCTGTTTACGCTCTGTTCGTCGCTCGCCGCGCAGGTTCCCGTCCGCGAAGGCCTTAAGCTGAGCGAGATTCGCGCGCACGATCCGTGGATCCTGACCGACCAGGCCAGCCACACCTACTACCTCTACAACAGCGCCGGACCGCAGCTGACAGCCAGCCACCATTGCGGCATCCTGGCCTACAAGAGCCGCGATCTCGAAACGTGGTCAGGCCCCTACTCGGTCTTCGAGATACCTGACGGCTCCTGGGCGAACCCCGCACAGGTTCCCTGGGCACCCGAAGTCCACCTCTACAACGGCCGCTACTACCTGTTCACTACACTGCATAACCAGAATGCACAGCTTCCGTCCGATTCCAGCACGCCGTCCGGCAATACCACTATTACCGTGAGCTATGCCGGCTCGCACGAGCTGCACCCGCGCGGTACGAAGGTTTTCGTCGCCGACTCGCCGTTGGGCCCGTTCAAGACCATCGCCGATGCGCCTATTCCGCCGCGCAGCTACACCACGCTGGACGGCACACTGTGGGTAGAGGATGGCACGCCGTACATGATCTACGCACACGAATGGCTGCAGGTCGTAGACGGACAGATGGAGGCCATCCCCATGAAGCAGGACCTCTCCGCGGCAGCCGGGAGCCCCTTCTTTCTCTTCAAGGCTTCAGACGCGCCGTGGCTCGACGACCGTACTGCCACGGTAAACACGCCGCAGAGCTACGTGACCGACGGCCCCGAACTCTTCCGCACCCGCAACGGCACGCTACTGATGCTCTGGTCAAGCTACCAGAACGGCAGCTATGTCGAGGCGCTCGCACACTCAGCGAGCGGTGAGCTCAAGGGTCCGTGGAAGCAGGACAGAATTCTGCTGGGCAATGACAGCGGCCACGGCATGATCTTTCGCACCTTCGCCGGAGACCTGCGCCTCGTCGTGCATCATCCTTTTGACGGCCGTCTGTCGCACGCCTACATCTATCCGATCGAAGACATGGGCGACACGATCCGGCTCAGGCCCTGATGCGCGCATTGAATCAAAGAGGCCCAGAGAGCGTTGCTCCCCGGGGCCTCTTTGTGCTCCTTACGTCAAAACCTCAATGCCCCGCCGCGTCCGCCTTGCCTTTGAAGCGGCTGTAGACGAATACGATGTAGCCAAGAGCAAGCGCCATGCCGAAGATCCACCAGGCCAGGCCCACGGCCAGGGTGTGCGGTCCGCTGATGGCGCGCGCGAGCGTAATGTCCTTGTCCGTGCCGGTGGTCGCCGGCAGCAGCGTGGGATACACGCCCCAGCAGGCTCCAGCCAGCATGAAGAACAAGTACAGGCTCGAGGCAATGAACGCCTTAAGCGCTGCGCCGTTGCGATTGAAGAACAGGATGCCCAGCAGCGATGCCACCACGCCCACCGGCACGATGTACGTCACCGGCCAGGTCGCATAGTTGTTGAGCATCGCGGGCCGCACGGCGACGGTGGCAAACAGGCTCACTACCGTGAGCACCACCAGCACGAACCACAGCGGCGTCACCAGCTTCCGGGCGCGCGCTTCCAGCTCGCCGCTTACCTTGATGGTGAGCCACAACGCGCCGTGCAGCGTGAGCGCCACCAGCGCCACCAGCCCGCCGATCACCGTATACCAGTCGAGGATGCCCGGATACGTTCCCGGCGTCCATGTGGTCCACAACGGCAGGAAGAAGTAGCCGTCCGGCGCGAGCGGCACACCACGCAGCACGTTCGCCAGAGCCGCTCCGAAGAAGATCGTCAGCAGCGCGCTGGAAAAACCGAAGACGCCATCCAGCAGCGACGTCCACACACCGACGTCGATGTGGTTGCGTAGCTCCAGGCTCACACCGCGCAGCACCAGCAGCCACAGCACGATCATCAGCGGCAGGTAGAACACCGCGTTGGCGGCAAAGGCCGCGACCGCGCCGGCTGCCGCCACCACCACACCGCCGATCG
>DATMUN010000343.1:0-5132 GCA_035563895.1 Occallatibacter sp.
TTGGTGCGTGGATCGGTGTGACGAATGTCGCCCACCACACCTACGATCGTTCGGTCGTACTTCGCATCGTTGCCGCCACTCTCCGCAATCTGCTTGCCGATGGCGTTCTGCGGCGAACCGTAGAAGCGCTTTGCGAATGCCAGATTGACGATAGCGACATGCGGCTGGCCGTTCGTATCCGAGTCATTGAATTCTCGGCCCGCAAGCAGCGGCTGCCGCAACGATGCAAAGTAGCCGGAGGTGATCTGAGGGGCCTCGAAGTTCATGTCCTCTTCTTCACCTGCCTTATATCCCTGCACAGAGAAGTTGGACGAATTTGTGCTTCCGGTCAGCTCAGGGTCTGTCGTTCCCGCGGCATCCGTCACGCCAGGAATGCGCTTTAACGTAGCGAGCACATCCTGCACAATGCGCGTCGTGCGGTCCTCACCATATCCAGACGATGAAGGATCGAGATTGAATGTGGCGAGATGCCCGGTCTGGAATCCAACATCCGCGGCACGCAGGTTGCTGAGCGTCCGCACAAACAGACCGGCTCCGCCAAGCAGCAACACGCTGAGCGCAATCTGCGCGCCCACGGCCAGCTTGCGGAATCGCTGGGAACTCCGTGAGGCTGTCCCGGCATTCTGCCGCAGCGAGTTGACGAGATCGGGCTTGAGAAAGTGGAAGACCGGCGCGATGCTGAACGCGATCGTCGCCACGAGCGAGACAGCCAGAGCGAAGCCCAGAACGCGCAGATCGACCGATGCGGAGTACGGTTCGGCACCAGGGTCTGAACTGGTCATTAGCCGAACCAGTGCCAGCGCGACAGGCGATGCCATTGCGATGCCTGCTGCTGCCCCGGCCAATCCAAGCACTCCGCCTTCCACAAGCAACTGCGTCACGATGCGGTCACGGCGGGCACCCAGTGCGTAGCGCATCGACATCTCGCGCGTACGCGCCGCAGCCCTCAGCAACAGGAGCGTGGCCACATTGATTGCGCAGAGGAGAACAAGCAGACCAGCCATACCCATCAGGATGCGCAGCGGCTTCTCGAGATCCTCTCGCGCGGGAGCAAAGCCCTTCGAATCGTCGATAACTGTAATAGTCGACTCGTCGAGAAAGCGGCGTGTGAACAGTGCGCTCGAGGTCTTGAAGAGAGGAAGCTCTGCCGCGCGCAGCGAGTGCCAGAGCGCGCTCATGCTGGCTCCAGCCTGAGCGATTGTGATGCCCGGCTTGCGGCGCGCCGCCACGGTGAGCCACGCCGACTGGTGATTGGTCAGGTCGTCTAACGGAGCACGCCACGGCATGACTATCGCTTCCATCGTGATGGGCAGAAACACACCCGGACGGAATCCCCCGATCGCTGAGTCGAAGTGCGCCGGTGCTACGCCAACGATAGTGAACGGATGCCCGTTGATGCCGACTGTCTGCCCGACCACGTCCACCGCTCCACCGAAGCGCGACTTCCAGTAGCCGTAGCTGAGCACAGCGATCGGGTTACTGTTCTTCGCAGTATCGTCCTGCACCATCAGCAGGCGCCCCAGAGCGGGCCGCAGGCCGAGGACATCAAAGTAGTTTCCTGTGACCACCTCGACATCTTCACTCTCTGCCTGGTTGTGCCAGGAGACGCCGGCGTTGGCGCGATCCGATGCGATCATGCCGCTGAAGACCTGGTTCTGGTCGCGCATGTCCTTGTACATCGGATAGGAGAAGTAGTCGCCGGAATCGCCGCCGAAGCTGCTCATCGAGCCCCGGAAGGCGCCTTTCCAGTGGAAGCGCACCAGTTCCTCAGGATGAGCAACGGGCAGCATGCGAAGCAGCGCCTGATCGAACAGCGTGAACACTGCCGCGTTTGCACCGATGCCCAGCGCCAGCGTCAGAATTACTGTCAGCGCGAATCCTGGCGACTTCCGTAGCTGTCGCAGCGCAAACCGAACATCCTGCAGAATCCTGCTCATTCATGACCTCCGTTTACTCTGTCCGCAACGCCTGCATCGGATCAATGGATGCCGCGCGTCGTGCGGGTACGAATCCTGCATAAGCGGCGCACAGCAACAGCGAACCCGCTGCGGCTGCAATGGCCAGCGGATCGAATGCGCTGACCCCGTAGAGCTGGCTCTTCAACAGATATCCAGCCAGAAGAGCTGCGGGAATACCCAGCCCGAGACCGATACCTATCTGGATCATGACACCGCGAAGCACGAGAGCAACGACCTCTCGCCGTGTCGCGCCGAGCGCCATGCGAATTCCGATTTCACCGGAGCGCCGCACCACGAAGTACGACGTAACACCGTAAAGCCCCACGCACGCAAGAATCAGGGCGAGCGAGCCGAACAGAATCGTCAGCCTTGCCTCGAGCCTTTCTTCATTGAAGTTGCCGGCCACCTGCGCATCGAACGAACGCAGGTCCATCACTGTGAGGTTTGGATCGATGCCCGACAACGTGCTGCGAACCAGCGAGTCAACATTCTCAGGAGCCGCCTTAAAGTCGATGATGAGCGCATTCATGTTCATCGAGTCTGATTCCGTCGAGATCAACTCCGGCTCCGTGTACTCCATGTAACGCTGTGCGAGCGGCCGCAGATATACAGCGCGCACCGGGTCTCGCGGGTTGTTCATCTTGAAGTCGCGGAAGACGCCGACAATCTGCCATCCTCCGGAATACCGTGGCACGTCGATGCCGAAGCGCTGGCCGATCGGGTCTTTGCCGGGGAAGAACTTCTTTGCAAACGCCTGGTTGACGAGCACCACCTGCTGCGAAGCCTGCGTGTCCTGAAGACCGAAGTCGCGCCCCTGCACGATGGGCACGCCAATCGACTGGAGATAATCCGTACTCACACGCACCCAGGTGGAGCCGCAATGCCCGTTCGGTCCCGGCGCCGGATGCCCTTGCGGGATCACGCACTCGCCCCAGTTGTCACCCTCGAGCGGGCTGTACATGGCAAGGCTGAAGTGCAGCACGCCGGGCATGGCCTCGAACCGCTCCTTGATCTGCCGGTAGAGATCGGGAAGACGATCCGTGGTGTATCCAGCGCCCTGCGGATCGATGTGTGCGACGTAGCGGTTATGCGTCTCAACGCCGAAGTCCTGATGCTCAAGCGCGCCAAGAGAGCGCGTGAGCAACACGGCTACGCATAACAGCACGATGGACATGGCGGCCTGCCCCACTACCAGCATCTTCTGCGGCAGCGAGGATCGATCCTTCAGAGTACGCGAGGAACCGCGCAACACCTCCGCCGGCTGCGCATGCGACGATAGCCACGCAGGGCCCGCGCCAAACAATGCGCCGGTGATCAACGACACGAGAAAAGCAAATCCCAGCACAGTGAGCGAGGGCGCCGCATCGACGGACATGTTGCGCGCATCAGGAAATGCGAGCGAAAGGATGGTGCGGCTTCCGGCATACGCCACCAACAAGCCCACCAACCCGCCAACGCAACTGAGCACCACGCTTTCGGTGAGAATCTGCCAGATCACATGTTTGCGTGCGGCGCCCATCGCCATGCGCACGGCAATCTCCGCGCGGCGCGACGTGGCACGCGCCAGCATCAGGTTGGCGATATTAGCGCAGGCGATCAACAGGACCACGGTCGACAGGATCATCAGCATCTTGAGGCCCCTGCCGGCATACTCCTGCATGCTCTGGATGCCGCCCCCGCCGGGCGTGAGCACGACATGCATCTTCGGGATGATCGCCCCGCCGCCATGATCGGTCAGATCCTTGCGCGTCCAGAGCCACTGCTGCAGCGTGGACTTCATCTTTGCCTCGACGACGGTCGTGTTCTGGCCAGGCGCAAGCCGCCCCACAAGATAGAGCCAGTGCGAATCGCCGTGGTGCAGGATGGAGCTGGTTCCGCGCACATACGGTTCCATCTGGATCGCCATCCAGAAATCCGGCGCGTCATCTGAGATGCGATCGCCGAAGAATCGCGGCGGCGCTATACCCACCACGGTGAACGGCTTGGTTTGAACGAAGATCGTCGAACCGACAATTCCAGGATTCGCGGCAAAGTCGCCCTTCCACGCCTGGTAGCTGAGGACAACGGCCGGCGCTGCTGCGGGCGTGTCATCGGTATCGGTGAGTACGCGCCCCTGCCATGCGCCAACGCCGAAGGTGGCGAAGTAATTGCCGCTGACGAACTCGCCGCGAATGGGCCGCGGCACCTCGTTACCCTGCCGTACGGACCAGCGCCACTGGCCCGCCTGCATAGCAGCCATCTTTTCGAATTCAGGCGTGTGATTCCGAAGCTCTTCATACAGTTCGGTCGAAAAGATGGAGAACTTTCCCGTCTCCGACGCGTCCCCGGGGAAACCACCCTCGACGCAGCAATCGTTATTGTCGCCGACGCGCCAAAGCTGTGCAGGATTCGCTACGGGCAGTTGCCGCATCAGAATGCCGTGCACCAGCGTGAAGATTGCCGTGTTTGCGCCGATGCCGAGTGCGAGCGTTGCGACTGCCGTAATCGTAAATCCGGGCGACTTCCGCAACTGGCGGAGAGCGTAACGAACGTCACCGAATAACTTTCCCATCTCGCTCCTCCATCGCGGCCTGCGGCGCAGTTTTCTCCTGCGCCGTGACTGCGTGCCCTGGCGTTCGCCTCGTACCTGTTCTGCGTGCCATCGATCGCGAGCTACGCGATCTAGGCTTCCACTTCTTCGGTCAGCTTCTTCAGCTCGTCCTCTGAGACCACCTTGCCGTCGAACAGGTGCACCTCACGCTCGGCATGCTTGGCAAAGCGGGGATCGTGCGTCACCATGCAGATCGTCGAGCCTTCTCGATGTAGATCGGCGAGCAGATGCATTACGGCTTCGCCATTCTTCGAGTCCAGGTTGCCGGTGGGCTCGTCAGCCAGCAGGATCGACGGCGAACCTGCCAGTGCACGGGCCACAGCCACGCGCTGCTGCTGACCGCCGGAGAGCTGTGCCGGGTAGTGGCGCATGCGATGCGCCATGTTCACGCGCTCCAGCGCTTCCTTCACGCGCTTCTTGCGCTCGGCGGAGGGCATGCCTGCGCGATAGGTCAGCGGAAGCTCTACGTTCTCTTCCACCGTCAGGTCGCCAATCAGGTTGAAGCTCTGAAAGATGAAACCAATCTCCTGATTGCGGATGCGCGACCGCTCGCTGAAGCTCAGGTTCTCCACCGGCTTGTTGTT
>DATMUN010000344.1:0-2449 GCA_035563895.1 Occallatibacter sp.
GGCAGCCGGAGGCGCTCTGGACGCCGTCGTAGTTGAAGGTCTGCTCGCCGGCAGGATAGACCACGACGGGCGGGTTGCCGTTTTGCGGGAGCACGGTCATCTCTGGCGTGAACTGGAGTGTGTCCACGTCGAAGACGTTGGCGAAGTCGTTGTTGTCGGCAGTCGATGGGTTGCAGTAGGCGACGCCTTTGAAATTGATCTGCGGTACGCTCAAGTAGCTCATGGGTTCAGTCTCCTCAGATGGCTCACTTGGATGATGTATGCGGGGTGACGGTGTGCTTTTGGACATGCGCGGCTGCGGACGCGGAGTGCGCATTCCTTAGCGACCACACGAAATCCATGGCCTTGAATGACTCGCCGGGGAACTGCTGATTGGCGATGCTCTGAAAGTCGATTGTTCCTATGTACGGCTGCAGCGGGTAGAAGACATTCAGGCGAAGCCCTTGCGTGCTGTTCTGCGGTTTTCCGATGCTGGCGAGGTTGTGGCAGCTGATGCAGGATGAGTTGCTTTGGAAGTAGGTTTCCATCTGCGTGTTGCTCATCAGAATGGGCTGATTGGATGGGTTGATGTAAGCGATTTGCACTTTCATCAGCGCGTAGTATTGCCACTTGGTGGGCGCAAGGTCTTGCTGCATCTCGCGGTTGAGGGGAGCGAGACTCGTGTCGAAGTTTGGGTTTGGGCCCAGAGCTGCGCCCTTTTGCCCGAGGAACCACTTGTAGGTCGCGGTGGGGTTGTCGACTTGCTCGAAGGTGATCCAGACCCAGTCGGGAACAACCTTGCTGGTGATGTGGAGGCCGGTGAGGCCGATGCGGGAGGAGCGCAGGATGTGGTTGTTGTCGTAGTAGACGCCGATTGAGGTCCAGTAGCGGCTGCCGTCATCGTTTGTGCCGAGGATGCGCCAGGATGCTTTGACTTCGATTGCGTCAGTGGGGAAGGCGAAGACGAAGTTGGGGTCGGCGAGTGCGGCTTGCTGGCCTTCGATGTTGTAGAGCTGGTGGCCCGAAGTGTTGTTGACGACGTAGTCGTAGTAGGGCCGGTCGCCGCGCACGTCGTAGCGAATGACGCGTGAGGCGGAGTCGCAGATTTGCTGGCCGTCGATCATGACGGGCTCGGCGAGGAAGTGAATCCAATTGGAATCGACCGGGCCGAGGGCGGCTAGTTGCTCTTTGCTGATGGCGGCTTTCAGCGATGATGCGGTGGGGAGTTCGTCATCGACTTCCCACGCGACGGGCTTCTGTCCATTGGCCTGATAGATTTCGCTTACGTTTTTGTAGCTTTCCCAGACGGTGGGGCCGGCTTGACCCAGTTGACCACGGGAATCGGGCACGCCGCGGTTCCCACTCAGCTCTGGCCAATTGACGTAGACGAACATCTGCCAGCCAAAGAGGTTGGGATCGGCGGAGATTTTCGCGACGGGCTGTTTGGTTGGATCGGTGAGTTTGGCTGCGAGTGGTGCGGTTGCGACTGCCTGGCCAAGCAAGGCAGTGGTGGATGTGAGCAGGGCCAGGGTGAGAATGGTTCCACCGGTGGCGAGTTTCGATCGTGTCATTCGATAGCTCCTTGTCCTTGAGAAATCGTGGACAGTTGCCTGTGATCGACGGTGTGACTGCGTGAGAGGACGGGAGCGCCCCATTGCAGGAAGGCTGCGTCTGCGGCGTCATCAAATGCGGCTGCTTCGGCTGCGTGACCGACGGTAGCGGCCAGGGAAGCTGCGCGACGGTTTGCGAGGCCGAGCAGATGCAGCACCTGCTGCTCGCGGCCGAGCTGAATGGCATCGTTATAGAGATTTGCGGCGACGTTGTGTTTGCCGGCGAGGCGCGCTTCTTCTGCGGAGAGGATACGGCAGCGGAGAGCGAAGTTTGCGGGACACTGCGCGGACCATGCGGAGAACTTCTTGCGTGCGGCGGTGACGGATCGTGCCGCGTACTTCCGGCGACTGGGTGTGGCGGCGTCGAGCATTGCAGCCCAGAAGTAGTGCTCGGGGGTGTTGAGGAGGCCTTTGGAATCGGACAGGTAGGTGGCCGAACGCTGCGCGGATTGCGACCCGGCGGTGGTGTTGCCGGTGAGCGCGTGGAGCATGCACTGATTGAGGAAGTGGAAGTGTGCGAAGTGGCGCGCGCCGAAGGAGGACACTTCGGTTTGCAACTGAGCGTCTTCTACGGTTGTGGCCTCGTCTTGCGAGCGAAGGCGTGCGATGACACGGCGAGCGCTCGATAGCAGAGTCTTCGGCTCGCGGAGGTGGGCCTGCTCGACGACGGGCCAGAAGGCATCGATTCTGCGCGCGACTTCGTTGAGCGGAACGCCGCGCATGATGAGGCTTTGCACGGTGCCGGAGACGGCGCAGCCGGTGTGAAAGAGGTCGCCGGTGCGCTGGCCTTCACGGAAGGCGATCTCCCACAGCGCCTCGGCCTCAGTGGCGGGCCGCAGCCAGGAGGTGCCGAAGTAGCC
>DATMUN010000345.1:0-3917 GCA_035563895.1 Occallatibacter sp.
CGTTCCGCTGCTGCACTTCAAGGATTTCGACGATCTGAAGCCGCCGGTGACGACGCTGGGGACGGATCGGCAGAACCATATTGTCGAGCTGGGACGGGGGATTGTGCCGTTCAAGGCGCTGGTGGCGCAGGCAAAGGCACAGCACGTGGAGCACTACATTGTGGATCAGGACCCGCCGTTTCATGGGAAGACGGCGTTTGAGGCGGCGAAGATCGACTTTGATTATCTGGCGGGGTTGTTGGGGTAGGCATTGCATGCAGCAGACGCTCGCTTTTCGCTCAGCACTGCGTGCGGCATGCGGCTCGCTGCTCGCTCGCGGGGCGGTTGTGTTTGAGTGTGGAGTGGGTCATGGCGGGCCGGGGGCTTGCTTTTCCCACCGTTCGCTGCGCGAAGAATGGGGCACTCATGTTCGCGGTGGAGATGCTGCGTGAAAGGTAACCGCGGGTCCTTCGGCTGCGGCCGCTTTGCGGCCTTCGCTCAGGATGACAGTGCCTGGTTTAGGTTTGTTCTTTCCCAGGCCCCAATAACAGGGACCTGGGGCACCCAATCAGTGTGGCTGGGATGATGGTTTCCGGGAAGAGGAAAGCCCCGTGTTTGGCACGGGGCTTTCGTGTGTCGGGGATGGATGTGCGGTTAGTTCTTTAGGATGTGGCTGAAGATGGAGAGCTTCGCTATGTCGTTGAAGCTGACGTAGACGAAGAACATGACCAGCACGACGAAGGCGGCCTGGTAGATGCGCTCTTTGATGACCAGGGAGATGTCGTGGCGCAGGACGCTCTCAATGAGCAGCAGCAGGATCAGTCCACCGTCGAGGATGGGGAACGGGAGCAGGTTGAGGATGCCGAGGTTGAGGCTGATGCCTGCGGCGAGGTTGAACTTGGTGAACCAGTACTTGTTCTTGGCGGCCTGCCCGGCTGCGCGGGCGATGCCGATGGGGCCGGAGAGCTGCTTGACGGAGGCCTGATGGGTGACGAGCTTGCGGAGCACGTCGACGACGACCAGAGAACCGTCGAGGCTGTACTCGCGGGCTTCAGACATTGACTCGGACAGCGAGAGCGGGCGGTGCTTGACGGGCGGATCGTACGCCGAGCCGCCGATGAAACCAATGCGCCACGACTTGTCTTGCAGGGTAGGCGTAACGGTAACGGGCGGAAGAAGGGCGCCGGCGCGCCGGACCGAGAGTGTGATGGCTCGGCCGTGGCTCTGCTGCAGGTAGTCGATGAACGGCCCGAGGGAGTGGAAGGCGATGCCGTCGATGGAGAGTATCTCGTCCTCGTTGCGCAGGCCGGCGTGCTCGGCGGGGGTGTCAGGGTAGACCTGATCGATGACGATGGGGCCGTCGACGGTGTGGAGGTACATGCCAGTCTGGCTGACCTTGGTGGCGTCGATTACCGCAGGGATGGGCAACGAGGTGGAGATGAGCTGGCCCTTGCGGAGGACGGTGAGCGGCACGGTCTTGCCGAGGCTCTTCTCTGTGATGTCAGAGACGGCGTCCAGGTCGGGGTTTGAGGCCGAGCCGAACTGCTGGATGACGTCGCCTGCCTGAAGTCCGGCGCGTGAGGCCGCGGTGTCTGCGCCAACCCAGTCGAGGGAAGCTGTCTTTACGTCGGGCACCTCGTTGAGGACGCCGAAGTAGAAGACCATGAGCACGAAGGCGAGGACGAAGTTGGCCATGGGGCCGGCGACGCCGATGAGCATGCGCTGCCAGCGGGGATGGTTGGTGAAGGCGCCGGGGTCGTCGGACGGGGTTTCGTCACCGGGGTTTTCGCCGGTCATTTTGACGAAGCCGCCGAAGGGCAGCAGGCAGACCTTGTAGTCCGTCTCGCCGTACTTGACGCCGAAGAGGCGCGGGCCAAAGCCGACGGAGAAGGCCTCAACGCGGACGCGGCAGAGCTTGGCGACGGCGAAGTGACCGAACTCATGCACGACCACCATGATGGCGATCAGAACGATGAAGGCGACGACGGAAACGACGAAATCATGCATATAGATCTGGGGTGCAATCCTCAGGCGTGCACGCGAGTGGCCTCGGCGGCGACCTCGGGGAGGAAGGAGCGCGCCGCTTCTCGGGCCTGACTGTCAGAGGCGAGCACCTGGTCAATGGTCTCCGGGTGGGCCTCGGGCAGGGCCGCGAGCACTTTTTCAATTGTACGCGGGATGCCGGTAAATGGGATACGGCGGTCGAGGAAGGCTTCGACGGCGACCTCGTCGGCGGCGTTGAGGGCGATGCAGTGGGCTCCGCCCCTGGCGGCTGCCTCGTAGGCGAGGCGGAGACAGGGGAAACGGTCGAGGTCGGGCTGCTCGAAGTCCAAGTGACTCAATGCAGCGAGGTCGAAGGTGAGCAGCGAGGCTGGGCGCTCGGGGTAGGCGAGGGCGTAGAGAATAGGCAAGCGCATGTCTGTGACGGAGATCTGCGCGAGGATGGAGCCGTCGACGTATTCGACGAGAGAGTGGACGGTGGACTGCGGGTGGATGGTGACGCGGACCTGCGACGGGGGCACGTCGAAGAGGCGGCAGGCTTCGATGACCTCTAAGCCCTTGTTGAGCATGGATGCCGAGTCGATGGTGATGCGGCGGCCCATGACCCAGGTGGGGTGCTTGAGGGCCTGCTCTGGCGTGATTGATGCGAACTGGTCGAGCGGAAGCTTGCGGAAGGGGCCACCGGATGCGGTGAGCCAGATGAATTTGACTTCGTGGTGCTGGCCCACGCGGAGGCACTGGTGGACGGCGTTGTGCTCGGAGTCGATGGGGAGGATGGGCACGTTGTGCCGGCGGGCGGCGGCGGTGAGGATTTCGCCGGCGGCGACCATGCATTCCTTGTTGGCGAGGCCGATGGGCTTGCCGGCGAGGATGGCTTCATGCGTGGCCTTGAGGCCGGAGACGCCGACGATGGCGGAGACGACGAAGTCCGCCTCAGGGTGCGTGGAGCAGGCGACGGTGCCCTCGGTGCCGTGGACGACTTCTACACCGGTGATGCGTGCGGACTTGAGGCGGGCGGCTAGCTGGGAGGCCAGCTCCTCAGTGGCCAGCGAGACGAGGCGCGGGCGCCAGAGGACGGCTTGCTCGTAGGCCATGTCGACGTTGCGGCCGGCGGCCAGGGTGGCTACGGAGTAGCGGTCGGGGAACTGCTCGACGATGGAGAGGGTGCTGGTGCCGATGGAGCCGGTGGAGCCGAGGATTGCTAGTCGCTTCAAGGAGATTTGTGCCTGCCTTCCGCTCTCTATTATCGCGCAGCACCTGCGGTGCGGCGTACTGCTCGGCACTGCGTGCGGCGGATGCTCGCTAATCGCTCGCGGGGCGGTATGTGATTGAGCATGAGTTTGGTCGTGGCTAGGTTGGGGGGGCTTGCTTTCCCAGGTCTCAGAGGCGAGACCTGGGGCACCCATTTTTTGTGGCTGAGTGGCTGCGCGGATGTGCCGCTAGCGGATGACCTGGGCGTACCAGAGGACGGGGGCGGCGAGGAGGAGGGCGTCGATGCGGTCGAGGACGCCGCCGTGGCCGGGGAGGAGGGTTCCGGAGTCTTTGACGCCGGCGGAGCGCTTGAGGGCGGATTCGGCGAGGTCGCCCACCTGCGCGGCGACGTTGACGACGACGGCGACGGCGAGCCACCACCACCAGGCTTCATCGACGAAGGAGAGGCGGACGAAGTCCCAATGAGCCAGGGCGGCGGCTATGCCGAAGAGAATGCCGGTGACGGCGACGGAGCCAGCTACGGAGCCTACGGCGCCTTCCCACGTCTTGTTGGGACTGAGCGAGGGGGCGAGCTTGTGGCGGCCGAGAGAGCGACCGGTGTAGAGGGCGGCGATGTCTCCTGACCAGACGACGAAGAGGAGAAAGACGACGAGGGTGGGACCGTTGGCCTGTTCGCGCAGGAAGGGGACGGTAAGCAGGGTGAGCCCGACGTAGGCGAGGCCGAA
>DATMUN010000346.1:0-6441 GCA_035563895.1 Occallatibacter sp.
TCGGTGAACGGCTGAATCATCCCAATGTGATGCGTGTATACGGCGGCGAAAAACGCTCGCGCGTGTACATGGTCATGGAGTGGTGTCAGGGGCGTCTACTGCGCACGATCCTGCACGAGGGCCGGATCACCCAGGACCGCGCCATTCAAATCACCCTTGCGGTGTTAAACGCGCTCGAATACATCCACGAAAACGGTGTGGTTCACCGCGACCTGAAGCCGGAAAACATCATGGTCGACGAAGGCGATCGCATCAAGTTGATCGATTTCGGCATTGCCGGCGACAGCCAGGCACGGCGGCTCACCTACGCCAACTTCACGGCAACGCTGGGCACTGCGGACTACATCTCGCCTGAGCAGGTCAAGGGCAAGCGAGGCGACGGAAGATCCGATGTCTATGCAGCAGGCGTCATTCTGTACGAGATGCTGACGGGACGCTTGCCGTTCTCCGGCAGCTCGCCGATGGAAGTGATGAACGATCGGTTGCTCAACTTCCCCACTCCGCCGAGCGTAGCGGAGCCGAGCATCTCTCCCCAGCTGCAGGAGGTGCTCTATCGCGCGCTGGAGCGTGACCCGAAGAACCGCTACGCCCATGCGCGCGACTTCAAACACGATCTGGAACACCTTGAGACCGTCGGCATTGAGGATCGCGAGGAGTTGCGCGACTGGCAGACGCGAAAGTCGCACCTTTCGCGACAGATTCTCTACTACGCAGCACTTGCACTTATACCGGTTGTCTTGCTTCTCATCATGGTTCTCGCCGCACGACACTAAGTCACCGGCTGCAACTTCGTGCAGTATTACGGCTTATGGTTTTCGTCTGCCCCGCCTGCCGATCCTCACGTCATCTTTACGGCTTAGCCCCTACGATCAATTTGAAATCTCACAAAAGATCCTGCCTGAAGGAGATCCATGGCTAAGTACAAGCTGGAATACATTTGGCTGGACGGCAAACAGCCGATTCCGGAACTGCGTGGAAAAACCACACTTAAGTCCTTTGATAAGGAGCCTACACTCGCCGACATGCCCGTCTGGGGCTTCGACGGAAGCTCGACGATGCAGGCCGAAGGCAAGAGCTCGGACTGTCTGCTCAAGCCCGTGGCGCTCTACCCTGACGCAAGCCGCAAAGATGCCTTCATCGTGTTGAGTGAAGTGCTTCATCCGGACGGCACGCCGCACTCGACCAATGTGCGCGCCAAGATCGCCGACGATCCGGACTTCTGGGCCGGCTTCGAGCAGGAGTACTTCCTCTACAAAGATGGCCGCCCGCTCGGCTTCCCAAAAGAAGGCTACCCGGGCCCGCAGGGTCCCTACTACTGCGGTGTCGGCTACAAGTACATGGGCTCCGTGGCCCGCTCCATCGTGGAAGAGCATCTTGAGCTGTGCCTAGCTGCCGGCATCAACCACGAGGGCATCAACGCCGAAGTGGCCAAGGGCCAGTGGGAGTTCCAGATCTTCGGCAAGGGCTCCAAGAAGGCCGCTGATGACGTTTGGGTGGCCCGCTACTTGATGATGCGCCTCTGCGAGAAGTACGAGGTCGACGTCGAGTGGCACTGCAAGCCGATCAAGGGTGACTGGAATGGCTCAGGCATGCACACCAACTTCTCCACCAAGTTCATTCGTGAGACTGGTGGCAAGGAGTACTTCGAGGCCCTCATGGCGGTCTTCGACGAGAACAAGGCGGATCACATCGCGGTCTACGGTCCGGACAACGAACAGCGCCTCACCGGCCACCACGAGACCCAGTCGATCCACAAGTTCAGCTACGGACTCTCGGACCGCGGCGCCTCCATCCGTATGCCTGTGAACTTCATCAAGAACGGCTACAAGGGCTACCTGGAAGATCGTCGCCCGAACTCTGCTGCCGATCCGTACCAGATCGTGGAGCAGGTACTGAAGACGATCAACAGTGTCGGCGTAGCAGCAGCTGTGTAACATTGCCGGTCCGGCGGATCTCCCGGACCGACAATACGGCAGGAAGCACACAATCTGGTGCAGTCTCGGCGGAAACGCCGGCTTGAAATGGCCGGCGTTTCCGTTCGTATTTTCGGAACTGTTTGCACCGCTTTCGAGCGGTTTGGTAGATTTTGGACAAGATCGCAAACAGCCGATCCAAAGGAGCGCCATGTCTGACTATCGCAATTTTCTGGCTCTGTCCTATGACGAGCTTGAGGAACTGAACCTGCAGGCGAAAGCCGATCGAATCAATCGCGTGTCGGCAGACGAGATTCGCGAGAAGCGGATCAAGTACCTGACTGATCAGAAGCACATCAAGGCGGTCACGGTCCTGTTCTCTGATCTTGAAGGCCGTCTGCACCTGCTCGACTACGACAAGAAGTTCCTGCTCGGCGCGTACGAGAACCTGACCTTCGATGGTTCGTCGATCCGCGGATTCACAGCGCAGAAGGAGAGCGATCTTCGCCTGGGCATCGACTGGAGCGCCTTCTACTGGGTGCCCGCCGACGTGTTCGGCACGGGCAAGGTGCTCGTCTTCGGCACCGTGATCGATAAGGACGGCACTCCCTACTCCGGCGATCTGCGCGGCGTGCTAAAGCGCTATTCGGATCAGCTCTATGCGGAGAAGGGCTACACGCTGAACGCCGCGAATGAGATTGAAGGCTTCCTCTTCGCAGGCCGCGATGCAGAGCAGCGCTTCCACGAGACGGGCAAGTTCGAGTTTGTGAACACCGGCGGCTACTACCACGTTCTGCCGCTCGACCCGCTCCGTCAGTTCATCGACACCGCCGCCGAAGTGCAGCGCGCAATGGGCTTCCAGAACGAGAAGGACCATCCAGAGGTGGCCCCCTCGCAGTTCGAGATCAACTATGGCTACGGCGAAGTCGTTGCCGCCGCCGACCAGATCCAACTCTACAAGCTGCTCTGCCGTCAGATTGCCAACAACATGGGCTTCACGGCCAGCTTTCTTCCCAAGCCCGTTGTCGGCGTCAACGGTTCCGGCATGCACACCAACGTCTCCATCTCCAAGGACAAGGTCAACCTGTTCTGGGATGAGAAGGGCCAGGAGCAGCTTTCAGGCGCGGGCTGGGACTTCATCGACCGCATTCTGTCCAGCGCACTCGATGTCTGCCTGATCCTGAACCCCAGCGTGAATGCCTATCGCCGCCTCGATCCGCACTTCGAAGCGCCGAACCAGATCAAGGCTTCGGCCACCGATCGCGGTTCAATGGTCCGTGTTCCCATCGGCAATCACCGCTCGATGCGCGTTGAGGTCCGCTCGGTTGCGCCTGACGCCAATCCCTACCTCACCCTCTACTCGATCTTCAAGACCGGCATCGAGGGGCCCAAGGTGAGCATCGACAACCTGCGCCAGGCGCAGCGCTACCTACCGGATCACATCCAGGCCGCCATCTCTGACTTCAAGTCGTCAGAGTGGATCGCGAAGATTCTCGGCGCCGACGTGCAGGGCCGTTACGTCGACCTCAAGCAGGCCGCTGCCGACCGTTGCCCGAAGGAACTGGGCACGTTCGTCAAGGGCTCCGAGGTGCAGTTCCATCACGCGGTTTACAACCAGTCGCTCTGGAACCTGTTCTAGAAGCTGGGACCATCACGCAAAAGTGGCGCGGCCAAAAGGCCGCGCCACTTTTTGCTTTCCGAATTGCTCTGAGCCTATTTACGCGCGATGAAGTAGGACTCCACAGCGCACTGCAGCGACTCCTGAGTGATGAGTGCCGGACGCCCTTCATACTTCGCGGCCCAGCAAACCTGGTTGATCAGATCGCGCGGCTGGCACCCACGAAGTTCCTGGTTCAGTTCATTCTTGATGGTTCGAATCAGTTCGCTGACGAGCTGCCCATCCACATCGATATTTCGAACACGTGCCTCGCGGCCAAAGATCTCGGCAAACTGTTCGTCGGTCACTGCCCCGATGTAAATCTTAGTCTGGATACGACGCAGAAACGCGGGATCCAGAAACTCGCTCGGGTCAAGGTTCGAGGCAAAGACGACCAGCATTTCAAACGGGATTTCAATCTTGCGGCCGCCTGCCAGTGTGAGGAACTCTATGCCGCGATCCAGAGGCACTACCCAGCGATTGAGGAGCTCTTCGGGACGAATGCGCTGGCGTCCCAGATCGTCGATGATCAGCACGCCATTATTCGCTTTCATCTGCATCGGGCCGGTGTAGAACTTGTTGATCGGGTTGAATTGCAGATCGAGCATCTCAGCCGTCAGCTCGCCGCCAACCATCACGGTCGGCCGGTGACAGCGCACCCAACGCGGATCGCGGAACTCAGATTCTGCTTCACGGATGCGGTGATGGATTGCCGGATCAAAGACTGTGATGACCTGGCCGTCCACTTCAATCGCGTGCGGCATCCACACGGAGTCTTCTGCGACGACACGCGAGAGCGTCTCGGCCACAGCCGTTTTGCCAACCCCCGGGGGGCCATACAGAAAAATCGCCGAGCCTGAATTCAGCGCCGTGCCGAACTGCGCAATGTGGCGCTTATCCATCACCAGATGCGCGAAGGCGCGTTCGACCTCAGGTGGATGCACCTCTACGTTACGCACACTCTGCTTGCGGACCTGCTCGACGTAGCTGGTCAACGACACCGGCGCGGGGCCCGTGTACTGACTTTGCGAAAGCAGTTCGAGCGCTCGCGCGCGTCCTTGCGAGGTGATTGCCAGGAACGGAACGTTGCCGCTCATTCCGGTCACTTCGCAGAAGAGTTTTCCGCGCAGGCGGCCAAACAAATCCATCGCGGCTTCGTAGCTCACGCAGATGTGGCTGGCCAGGTCCAGTACGGAAAATGGCCCGGAGCTGTACAGAAGTTTGAGAGCAATATCTTCAACGACGCTCTCACGCACGCCTAGGTCGCCGAGCGAACGCGGCTGACGTTCCGGAGTGGCAACGTGGTCCGACTTGCGCACATCTGGAAGGCCGAAGGTGGGGTCCATGGTATTCAGAGGCACACCCAAACTATACGTCGTTGGGAAAGCAGCAGCCAAGCATCAGAAATGCAGGCATACCCCATTAGAAACCCGGCGTAATGGTGAAAAGTAACCTCAGCACCCGGGAAACCAAAACTTTAATACCGTCGGTACGGCTGAGAGATTAACCCGCGGAGGGGGGCACAGGCACATGTCCCTCAAATCCTTCGTTCTCTCGACTACGCGCTTCAAGCGATTGTGCAATCGCAGCCATCTGGTAGGCGGGTGCCGAAGTGAATGCCGCTGCAGCCACAAACCAGATGTACCAGCTAAGCGCGGTGAGGGCTGGCGTCAAAAGGCCGTGCCAGTCAGCCCAGATCGCAGCATCGCCGGCAGATGTCACGACAATACCGAGCACATACATCCCCAGGCAGCGTGCGAAGAAGCCGTCTCCCATACGGATCATGGCGCGACGCACCATCACAGCCTCAACCAACAGCAGCAGCAGCAGCGGATCACTTGTCCACAACAGCCTTACGCCCAGGTTAGGGTGCGTCTTAAACAGAGGCCAGACTACGAATAACTGACTGACGGAGAAGCAGAGAATAAGCACAATCAAGCCGATGTCAAACCGGGTCAGGCGTGCTCCGATACGCCGCTGGCGAAGCTCCGCAAGGATCAGTAGCAGGCCCGCGGCAAGAAAACACATCGCAAGTGGGCTGCCGATAATCGTCCCCAGCTGCATGATGTCGTCAAATGGCCCCAACGGGCGCGCATGTATCCACGCCAACGGCTTCCACGGTAGCTGGGCAAATCCAAGAACCCGCAGCGTCGCTCCCAAAGCCCGAGCGATTGCCGCCATCGAAATGACTGCCCATGCAGCACGGAGCAGGCCGCCCTGTTCCATCCAGACGACGCACATGAGAGCGAGAATGCTCTCAACCACCGCCATCACGATGAAGAAGGGGGCACCTTCCACGTTGAAATAAGCTGTAAGCAGGAGGTATTGGCCGGTGGCAAGAAAGTGCGTGTAGGCCACTGCGCCCACCGCAAAGTGCACTGCCAGGAGCAACCAAATCCACTGCACCATTCTTGGCATGCATCCTCCGGTCCAATGCCATACATCGCAAGCTACGGACTCATCCGTGATGCGCTTGCCAGGTTTGCCTCAGCCAATTTTCCGGATCATCGCCTCTCTACAAAAAGGCGCGCCGGACTTCTCTGCAGACCAGGTGGGCGGCTGCACCTAAGTATATCTCCACCGCATTAAGACAGGGCAACTCCTGTAGGGTTTTCCTTCCGGAGGTACTTACCGTGTTGATTCACCAGGCGGCTTCCGAAGTTACTCCTGGGCGCGCTGCACCATCAGCTCCGCAAGAGTTCCGGCTGCTTCAAGGCCAGCTTACCCAGAAGTTCGCCGGTCAGCGTATTTGCCCAGGCAAACCACTCTCTGGTGAACTTCGCAGGATTGTCCTTGAAGTAACTCTCGTGGATAAACCCCGTACCGGCAGACGAACGCTTGATCATGGCTACGGCAGCGCGAATCTCACCC
>DATMUN010000347.1:0-6709 GCA_035563895.1 Occallatibacter sp.
CCAGCCCCGCATCCGCGTTGCCCGTCTCCACGTAGCTCAGCACCTGCCGCACATCCTTGCCCAGCACCAGCTTGCCGCTCACCTTCTCCCACAGGTGCAGCGCCACCAGCGTCTGCTTGCCATACTGCCCCGCAGGCACGCTCGCCGGATCGCCCAGCGCCACCACACGCACATCTCTCGCCGCCAACCCGCTCAGCCCGCTCAACCGCGACCCCGCAGGCGCAATCAACACCAGCGAGTTCCGCAGCAGATTCACGCGCGTTCCCGCCACCAGCAGCCCCCGGCTCGCCAGCTGATCCACCGGCTTCGCACCCGCAGAGATGAACGCATCCACCGGCGCACCCTGCACAATCTCCTGCGCCAGCGTGCCCGACGAGCCAAAGTTATTGCGAAACTCCACGTCCCCATGTCCGCGCGCGTAGCCCGCCTCCACCTCTGTCATCGCCGGTTGCAGGCTCGCCGCAATCGACAGCGTCAACACCGGATGCTCCGCCCTGCGGCATCCACCCGCCATCGCCGCAGCAAGCAACACCGCCGCGGCCACTCGCCCCGCCTTGCGCCCCTTCTCCATAGCCGCCATGCACCTCATGTTAATAATTACCAGCACAACCGCCCACCGCCCGCGAGCGAACAGCGAACGTCCGCTGCATGCAATGCTGTCATTCTGAGCGCCAGGGGCCCCGAGCGCTTTTCAGCTCGGGGGTCGTAAGCGAAGAACCCGCATCTATACGCAGCTTCCTAACCACAACCGAGGGTGCCCCCGGTCCCTGGCACTTGGGGACCGGGGATGGAAACCCTCACCCAGCCACGACAAACTCCACGCTCAATCACCACCGCCCCGCGAGCAGCGAGCACCCGCCGCATGCAATGCCACGCCGTGCCGGACGATATACTCAATCCGGCGCGCTCTTTCCCCGGGCGCAGTTTATTAACTCTTTGAGACTCTGTCCTCGGATTCTTATTGAGAGACGTAACTAAGTTCCTGTCCCATAGGTTTCGATACAGGAGAGCTTGTGCTTAAAGACACCATCCTCGTCACCGGCGGCGCCGGATTCATCGGATCCAACTTCATCCTTCAGTGGCTTCAGAGCGTCGGCACACCCGTCATCAATCTCGACCTGCTCACCTACGCAGGCAATCCGCTTAACCTCGAGTCCGCCGGCTCTGCCTCCCACCACGATCTGGTCCGTGGAGACATCTGCGATGCCGAGCTCGTCACGTCACTGCTCCTCCAGCATCGCCCGCGCGCCATCGTCAACTTCGCTGCTGAGAGTCACGTCGACCGCTCCATCGTCGATCCCGGCGCCTTCATCCGCACCAACGTGCAGGGAACCTTCACGCTCCTGCAGGCCGCGCGCACCTATTGGTCCGCACTCGACGAGCCCGCCCGCACCGGCTTCCGTTTTCTCCACGTCTCTACCGACGAGGTCTACGGCACCCTAGCCCCAGACGATCCGGCCTTCTCCGAGTCCACGCCCTTCGCGCCCAACAGCCCCTACGCGGCCTCCAAGGCGTCCTCCGATCACCTCGTCCGGGCCTATCACCACACCTATGGCCTGCCCACCCTCACCACCAACTGCTCCAACAACTACGGCCCCTTCCAGTTCCCTGAGAAGCTCATCCCCCTCATGATCCTCAACGCGCTCGAGCTCAAGCCGCTGCCTGTCTACGGCACCGGCCAGAACGTCCGCGACTGGCTCTTCGTCGAAGACCACTGCTCCGCCATCCGTTCCGTGCTTCAGCGCGGCTGCGTCGGCGAGACCTACAACGTCGGCGGCAACAGCGAGCGCCACAACATCGACGTCGTGCACGCCATCTGCGATCTCGTCGACCAGCACAGCCCCAACGCCGCCTTCGGTTCCCGCCGCCAGCTCATCCAGTTCGTGCCCGACCGCCCCGGCCACGACCTCCGCTACGCCATCAACGCAAACAAGATCTCCGCCGAACTCGGCTGGAAACCCTCCGTCGTCTTTGAAGAAGGTCTCGCCGCCACCGTCCGCTGGTATCTCGACAACATGCAGTGGGTCGAGTCCGTCCGCACCGGCGCCTATCTCGACTGGATTCGCCAGAACTACGCGGAAAGGGTCAGCCAATGAAGGGCATCATCCTCGCCGGTGGCTCCGGCACGCGCCTTTACCCGGTCACGCACGTCGTCTCCAAGCAGTTGCTGCCCGTCTATGACAAGCCGCTGATCTACTACCCGCTCTCCACGCTCATGCTCTCCGGCCTGCGCGACATCCTCATCATCTCCACCCCGCAAGACACCGCCCGCTTCGCCGAGCTGCTCGGCGACGGCAGCCGCTGGGGCCTCAATCTCTCTTACGCCGTGCAGCCCAGCCCCGACGGGCTCGCCCAGGCCTTCCTCATCGGCCGCGAGTTCATCGGCCGCGACACCTGCTCCCTCGTCCTCGGCGACAACATCTTCTACGGCCAGGCCTTCTCGCGTCAGCTCCGCGCCGCCGCCGCCCACACCAGCGGCGCCACCGTCTTCGCCTATCCCGTGCACGACCCAGAGCGCTACGGCGTCGTCGAGTTCGACGCCAACGGCCGCGCCATCAGCATCGAAGAGAAGCCCGAACACCCGCGTTCACGCTACGCCGTCACCGGCCTCTACTTCTACGACAACCAGGTCGTCGACTACGCCGCCGGCCTCAAGCCCTCACCACGCGGCGAGCTCGAAATCACCGACCTCAATCGCATCTATCTCCAGGCCGGCACCCTCAACGTAGAAGTCATGAGCCGCGGCATGGCCTGGCTCGACACCGGCACCCACGACTCGCTCTTTGAAGCCGCTCTTTTCGTCCAGACCATCGAGCGCCGCCAGGGCATGCACATCGCCTGCCCCGAAGAGATCGCCTACCGCCTCAACTACATCGACGCCGCCCAGCTTCAGGCCCTCGCCGCCCCCATCGCCAAAGGCAACTACGGCAAATACCTGCTCTCCCTGCTCAACGAACCCCACATCCCCGGCACCTACAACCACGAACTCTAAAAATCCACAGCATATCCACACACAAAAACGAGTGTCCCACCCTTCGCTTCGCGAAGGGTGGGACACTAAGCCCCCATCCCAGCCACAATAAGAGCCTGCTGCACTGAATGCTGTCATCCTGAGCGACCGAAGAGAGCCGAAGGACCCGCAGTTGCTTTTAGCAACGCCGCTCAGCCACAAACTTACGGGTGCCCCCGGTCCCAAGCACTTGGGGACCGGGGAATCAACGCTCAATCACCAAGGCCCCGCGAGCGACCAGCGAGCAGCACGCCGCACGCAGTGCCGAGCGACCAGCGAACATCTGCTGCATGCAGTGCTGTCATTACTGAGCGCAAGGAGCCCCGAGCGTCTTTCAGCCGGGGGTGGTAAGCGAAGAACCCGCTGTTCCCTGGTCCCTAATCCCTGGTCCCTGCCTTTACCAGCTTCCCCGCTCGCCAAAGATATCGATCACCGTAGCCAGCCGCTTGCAGCCGTTCTCCCAGTTCACCACCAGCGCCTTCTCCAGCCGGTCCGGATCGCCCGCCAGCAGCGCGGCAATAATCTCTTCGTGCTCCTGCACAGACACATGCAGCTCGTTGATGATCGAGCTCGCATACAGCCGCCAGTAGCGCTCCGTCTGCGGCTCAATCGAGCGATGCAGCGCCTTCAGCCGCGGCCCCGCGCCCACGTCGATCAACAGACGATGAAACGCGTGGTCCAGCTCGAAGATCTCCGGCCCGTTCAGGCTGCGGTCCTGCGCAATCTTGCGCAGCCGCTCATTCACCTTTTCCAGCTCCACAGCCAGCTTCTTGCGGTCCTCCGCCGGCAACACCGCCGCGCGCCGGCCCGCCAGCCCCTCAATCCGCCCGATGATCGGGTACAGATCGTTAGCATCTTCCTTCGTTACCGGAGCCACGATCATGCGCGACTTCCGCCCGTTGCGCTGCTCCAGCACGTAGCCTTCGCGCTGCAGCAGGTAGAGCGCCCCGCGCACCGGCGTACGGCTCATGTGCAGGTGGTCGCACAGACCGCCCTCCACAATCCACGTCCCAGGAGCCATCCGCCCCTGCACAATCAGGTCACGAATCCGCAAAAACGCCGAGTCGACACTGGTCCCGTGTTCCGCCCGTTTCGCAGGCTTCTTCTGTCCCTTGATCTCTGCTTTCACCGCTGAAGTGGCCATCCGCCGTCGCTTTCCGGCCGCGCCCGTCTCTGCGCCCTCGCCGTATTCCTGTCTTCTTCTGCCGCGCTCGCCGCGCCGGGTGCTTCACCCTCTGCACATCGGCATTCCGCGCCAGTTATGCAGGCAGGATTTCGGTCTGGTTCAGAATACATGCTTGCATGCCGTTTTTCATCCCGTCTTGCGCGCGCTTTTGCCGTCCAGCGCGCCGTACTTCGCTTCTCTCTGCCGCCGTCGTCTTACACAAACGCCGCGCCCCGGTCTCCCGGCAGCGCGGCGTGGTTAAAGGCATTGCCGCCCTCAAACTGAAGGGCAGCATACCGGTTTAGAACTCGATGTTCGCGCGCAGTTCAATCCAGCGCGGATTGTTCGTCACCGTGCCCTGGGCAAACTGCGTCGACTGCACGCTCGAGCCAAACGATCCCGGCGTGCTGCCGAATACCGGGTGGTTCCACAAGTTCAGGAACTCGCCCTGAAGCTTGAAGTTAACCTTGTCGTGGAGCGGCACTGCCTTCGACACCGAAAGATCGTTGTAGAACGCGTGCGGTCCGTAGAGATACATCACCTGGCCGATCGTGCCCGGCGTAGTGTTCGCGTTGATGTAAGCCGAATTCGCCGCGCCGCCCGTCGAGCTCGCCAGGTACTTCGGGTTGATCAGCATCGCGCGCGAGGTGCCCGCGATCCGGTGTACGCCCACCGCCTTCTGCAGCTGCTTGCTCGTCACACCGGTCAGTGTGATGCCGCCATCTGCATAGTCGTTGAACGTGTAGTTGCCGCCGTAGATCTGCTGCGCCGCGCCCGACTGGAAGATCACCACCGTGCCCAGCGTCCAGTTGCCCACCACCTTGCTCACAAGGTCGTTCGAGTTCAGGAACGCCTTGCCCTTGCCGAAGGGCAGGTCATAGGTGCCGCTCACGTGCAGCACGTGCTTGATGTCGTACGGCGAAGGACCATAGCCCCTGCGCATATCGCGCAGCGTCATGATGTTGTCGCCGCCGCCCGTCCAGTTCCGCGTCGAGCCCAGGGCCAGCGTCTTGCCAAACGTGTAGTTCGCGTCAAACGCCAGACCCTTCCACTGGTGCTGCCGGTAGTCCACCTGCAGCGAGTTGTAGTTCGAGTAGCCGGCCGCCTTCATGTAGCTCGTCGACTGCCCGGCCGCATACGGATTCGCCTGGAAGAAGTTCGTCGCGTAGCCCGCGCCCGTGCCCGTGTACCCGGCGTTGTTTGCGCAAGGTGCAAAGCTCGATCCCACCAGGTTGCAGAAGTAAGTCGTCGTGCCCGAAACGCCGCTCAGCGACGATGCGAACGCGCCCACCTGGCCCGTCTGCAGGTAGTTGATGAAGTCGCCGTTGGCAAAGTCCGCCAGCGAGCCGTCCACGGTGTTCGTTCCCTCACCGGCAAACGCGGCGCTCATGATCGGCAGATCGCTCTGCCCGCCTAGGCCGTTGTTTGCAAACGATGCCAGCCCGTCAGCCTCATTCGCCGTCAGGTTCGCCTGTGCCTTCTTGAACTCGTCCAGGAAGCCGTTCTCGAAGACGTTCACTTCGTTCGGGTTGATCGCGATCCACTGGTGCAGCGTGCGGTTGCCCTGGTAGCGCACTTCCAGCGCTCCCGCTCCGAACTGCCGCTCGAAGCCCAGGTTCCAGCTCTGCGTATACGGCTGCTGAATGTGCGGATCGATACCTGTCATCGAAAGCGAGTTGGTGAAGGTAAAGTCGCTCAGCGCCTCTGAGGTCACGTAGCTGGAAGGGGACACTCCGTACGTCGGCATCGAGTCGCCCAGCGCCAGAGATCCCGGCGTAAACGTGCCCGAAGCGCCCGTCGTGTTCGGCGTCAGGTAGAACGTCTGGTAGAAGAACGAGCCGTAGGCCGACGCGTTATCCCAGAAGTACTGCTGCGGCACCGTGAAGTGCCGTAGGCTGTAGCCCGCGCGCACCACCGTCTGCCCGTTGCCCGTCAGCTTGCCCAGCCAGCCGTCAGAGACCTTCGGGTTCCACGCCAGGCCCAACGCAGGCTGCGGAGAGACGTTCCAGCCCGCATACGCATGCGGATGCGCATCGATCGTCGGGTTGTCCGTGCCCTTGAACGAGCCCGGGTTAAACAGGTTCCCGATGCCCGAAGGCCCATAGATCGAGGCTTCGCTCAGGTTGTGATACGCGCCCGTCAAATCGTAGTTGTCGCCCGTGAAGTCCCAGCGCAATCCGTAGTTCAGCGTCAGGTCCGTACGAATCTTCCACGAGTCCTGGAAGAACAGGCCCCATGCCGTCTGCCGCTCGTCCAGGTTGTACGCGCTGATTGTCCCGGCATTGCTGTAGCTGTTCGTCGACTTGTCGTACGTGTTGTTGCCATACAGATACGAGATACGGCCCGCGAGAACCGCGTACATCTGCTGCGCCTCGCCTGCCACCGAACTGCTGGCGCAAGGCAGCGGCGCATCCGAGCAGCTCGTCGTGCTCGACGCATTCGTGATCGCGTTCTCGGCCGGATCGCCGCTCGCGACACCCAGCGAGATATACGGAAAGCCCGCCGGCGGGTTCCAGTAGTGGTCCTGCTCGCGA
>DATMUN010000348.1:0-2727 GCA_035563895.1 Occallatibacter sp.
ATGCGCGATTTACCGCAACAGTATTCAGTGCGCGCTCGTCCTTCACATACTGCTCGCTGCGGCCCTTCTTGATCTTGAACAGCGGCGGCTGTGCGATGAACACATTGCCACGCTTGATCAGCTCCGTCATGTGACGGAAGAAGAACGTCAGCAGCAGCGTGCGGATGTGCGAGCCGTCCACGTCGGCATCGGTCATCAGGATGATGCGGCTGTAGCGCAGCTTCGCCGGGTCGAAGTCGTCCTTGCCGATACCCGTGCCCAGCGCCGTAATCAGCGCGCGGATTTCTTCGTGGCCCAGCATCTTGTCGTAGCGGGCCTTCTCCACGTTCAGAATCTTGCCCTTCAGCGGAAGAATTGCCTGGAAGCGCCGGTCACGGCCCTGCTTGGCCGTGCCGCCTGCGCTCTCGCCCTCCACCAGGTACAGTTCGCAGCGGCTGGGATCGCGCTCCGAGCAGTCCGCCAACTTGCCCGGCAGACCGCCGCCATCCAGCGCACCCTTGCGCCGTGTAAGGTCGCGCGCCTTGCGTGCCGCCTCGCGTGCGCGTGCCGCGTCAATGGCCTTGTTGATAATGCGCTTCGCCACCGGCGGATTCTGCTCAAGATACGCGCCCAGACGCTCATTCACAAACGCCTGCACCGTGCCCGCGATATCCGAGTTCAGCTTGCCCTTCGTCTGGCCTTCAAACTGCGGTTGCGACAGCTTCACTGACACAACCGCAACCAGCCCCTCGCGCACGTCATCGCCCGAGAGGTTCTCCTTCATGTCCTTGAAGAGGCCAAGGGACTGACCGATCGCATTGATCGTGCGCGTCAGCGACGTACGGAAGCCCGACAGGTGCGTGCCGCCGTCCACCGTATTGATGTTGTTCGCAAAGCTGAACACAGTCTCGGAGTAGCTGTCGTTGTATTGCAGCGCAATGTCGATCTCGACGTTGTCGCGCAGCGCCTCCATCGTAATCGGCTTGTCGTGCAACACACTCTTGCCGCGATTCAGGTGTTTTACAAATTCGCCAATGCCGCCCGCGTATTTGAACTCCGCGCGCTTCGAGTCGCCGGTCTTCGCATCCACGGCGCGCTCATCGGTCAGCGTAATCTCCAGGCCTTTGTTGAGGAAGGCCAGCTCGCGCAGCCTCTGTGCCAGCGTGTCGTAGTTGTACTCGGTGACCGTGAAGATCGTCTTGTCCGGCAGGAAGTGCACCTTCGTGCCGCGCTTCTTCGACGTGCCCGCCTTGCGTAGTTCGCTCTTCGGCTCGCCGCAGGCGTAGTCCTGCTCCCACGTGCTGCCGTCGCGCCAAACCTCGACATCGAACTCCTGCGAGAGCGCGTTCACGCAGCTCACGCCCACGCCGTGCAACCCCCCCGACACTTTGTAGTTCGAGGCGTCGAACTTGCCGCCCGCGTGCAGCTTCGTCAGCACCACCTGTACCGCGGGCATCATCTTGCCGTTGCCCACCGGCATCATGTCCACCGGAATGCCGCGGCCGTCATCGATCACCGTGATCGAGTTGTCCACGTGGATGATCACGTCGATCTTCTTCGCGTAGCCGGCCAGCGCCTCGTCCACTGAGTTGTCCACCACCTCATACACCAGGTGATGCAATCCCATCTCGCCGGTCGAGCCGATGTACATTGCCGGACGCAGGCGCACCGCCTCCAGACCCTCGAGGATCTTGATGTTCTCGCCTGTGTAGTTGCCGTTGTTACCGTTCTGCTCGGGAAGGGGAGTGTTGTCGGGTGTCTGGGTGGCCATATTTTTCCGTTCGCAGGATTTTCGCTCGAAGCCTCGACGATTGATCCAGTTCAGCCTGTATTTTGAACACCGCTTGCGGGGAATAACCGACTGAAAAATCGTGGGCTTGGAACCAATTCGACTGTCTTGATTTTATCACGCGGGCGTTGGGTGACTTGCTCGGTGAAGTAACCAAATATTCAATTACAAAAGAACACATTACTAATGTGATATGTGACGTTAGTACCTATTCAGGTGCTACTTGTGTAACTGCATGAAATGTATGGATTTAAGTGCGTAGTGGCGCTAAAATCCAAGGTGTTAGATGGTCTACTTTTTAATCAACAGTTTCCCACAAAGGAGTTACCAATGATGAAACTAGCCGTTCGTGCCCTTGCTGTCGCTGTCGTAATTGCCGGAGCCGCCGCTGCATCCGTGTCGTCCATGCCTTCGCACCACAACACAGTGACCAGCCATCAGGCCGCAGCGGCCGGGCTGCCTATCCCCACCTGCGGACCCGGCATGGGTTGCTCCTCGGGAAACTAAATCTGGTCGTTCGTAGTCTGCCGTAAGCCGGTTAGCACCAAAGTGCTAAGGCCTGCCCTGCTTTCAATTTGAATCGAGGGCGGCGAAGCGCTATTCTGTGTGAACTCGCAGGATGGTAGAGCCTTCGTATGCCCGTAAACTTCGCCATGGCCGTCATGAGCACGACAGAGTTCCTGCTCTGGGCTGCGTTCGGGTTCGTCTTCTGGAAGAAGAATCTGCAACGGCGTTTTCCGGCCGTCAGCACCTATCTCGCGTTGCGTGTTGGCTCCATGCCTATCCTGCTCAGCCTGCTCTATCTACAGTCCAGGCCCAACGGCCACGCTGAGTTCTACTTCCCGCTCTACTTCTACGGCTACTGGGGCGTCTACGTCGCCAGCGCGGTCATTCTCTACTTCATCTGCCTGGAGATCTTCCGCGCTGCGCTCGCGCCTTATGCCGGCCTCTTGCGGCTT
>DATMUN010000349.1:0-2792 GCA_035563895.1 Occallatibacter sp.
TTGGCGGTTTTCCGCCGCGGCTGCGCACGCTGGTGGTGCACATGATTCTGTCGCACCACGGCAAGCTGGAGTTCGGCTCGCCGAAGCTGCCGATGATTCCCGAGGCGCTGGCGCTCAGCTTTGTGGACGACTTCGACGCCAAGATGCAGGCCATGGCCAGTGAGTTCGAACGCTGCGAGCGCGAGGGAAAGAGCGCTGCCGAGTTGACGGGGCGGGTGTGGGCGCTCGATCAGCGGCAACTGCTTAAAACTCAGGCGTATCTGGACGAAGAGGACCAGTCCGATAGAGTATGAGCGTCTTTGGGGGCGCAGGATCTGCGCCGCTGATCGGCTTCTTTATTGCGTTTCGCGGCCGCGGCTACGTGATCGGGCTGATTGCAGTGGCGTGTTTGCTGGTAGCTGACTGGGGTTGTGGGCTGCGATATCACGACCCCGACTACTATGCGCAGCATGGCTGGCCCAAGCTTGCGGCATTTGTATTTGCGGCGCTGATCGTCTGGTGGCTCGACGGGCTTGGCCGCGAGGAGCGGCTTGGTGTCGAGGGGCAGGAAGGTGCGAGGCGGACATTCTTTCGCGAGCAGGATTCGCTGCTATTTGTGCCCGCGCGGTATTGGCCGCTGGTGCTGATTGCGCTGGGTGGGATGTTTTACTTTGTGCGCGGTTAGGCAGTTGCTCCAAGGAAGAGTTTGCGCGTGAGCGCAGTGCGACGTAGCGCGAGATAGATGAGATAAGGCACGGCGACCTGGCATATGAAGTAGGCGGTCAGATTTGTCAGGTGCTGGACTGACCGGCAAAAGAGCCCTAACAACTCATGGGTATACATGATCACCATGGATGCCGCACCGAGCGTCTCCAAGGCGGCGCACAGCCACGGGATTGGTGTGAGCCGCCGGGAAATCTCAGAGAGCAGTTCTATCCATGCCAGAGCGAATAGCAATGTGAGGATCGGTGTTCCGAAGTTAGCGAACTTCATATCCAGTACTTCGAGCAGGTTTGCCGCAAACAGAATCACGGATAGCAGGGCGAGCAGAATGGGAACCCAGATGGGCGTCCGCAGCTTGCATTCGCGTGCCAGGTATCCGATGTAGAAAAGCGGTGCAGCGCCGAGCACGACATTCAAACCCCACGGCAGCCAAAAACGCGGCGCCATCAAAATGATGGCATAGGCAAGAGCCAGAGAGACAGCCATCAGAGTGAGGCAGAGCCGCTTGCTGAGTCGAACGACCAGAAGGTTCACCAGTTGCTGGGTGAGAAACAGGCAGGTGACAAACCAGAAGGCGTTGGTGGTTTCGTCGAGCAGCTTGCCTCCCAGCACTGGAGCGGCCAGCAGCCGGAGAAAGAATTTGAGCGTGTGCGGTGAGCCGTCTGTGAGCTTGAGGTAGAAGTCGATGGGGTAAAGGAGAGCGAGGAAGCAGAGGTAGGGAACGAGAAGATGGCGGGCTTTGCGCAGAACGTAAGCGCGCAGATCAGCCTGCGGGCGCAGCAGGTAACCGCTTATGACGAAAAATAGCGGCATGTGGAAGAGGTAGAAAAATTCGACGAAGGGATTCTCGTAATAGATATGACCGGCAACGACGCACAGGATGCCGATGCCCTTGAGTCGATCGACCCAGGGTAGATGTCCTGTCGACGGAGGAGAGAGGTGACTCCTTCGATTGCTCACATTAGCCAATTCGTCGTGCGGGGTGCTGTTCCTGGTGGCGATCAGGCGAGGAACCAGTTCCACTGCTCTTCGGTGAGAGGTACGACGGAGAGACGGCCGATGACAATCAGCGGCGAGCCGGCGAAGAGTTTTTCGGCTTTGATGACGGCGAGCGGCTTTGGGGTCTTGAGGCGCTTGCCGGCTTTCACCTTCACGATGGGGACCTTGGGGTCAGAGGGATCGACGCTTAGGACCGTGCCGGTGCCGACGGCGGTGCGTTCGTCGCCGGTGTGGTAGAAGATCCACTTGGTGCCGGGCTTCATCTCGCGCAGATGCTTGACGGCTGTGGGGTTGGTGACACCGTCCCAGATGGTCTCGCCATCGCGGAGGAAATTGTCGAAGGAGTAGACGTCAGGCTCGGTCTTGAAGAGGAAGTAGGACATAGCTGGGGTCCGAGATCAGGGATTAGATCCATTGCGCCCGGGAAGCGGCATCAACTTTCAGAAGGATACATGAAGCTGAAAGAGATATTTAGAACCATTTGGATGGAAATCTGACCGACGATCACTGACCGCCCACAACTGCCCTTTCCATTACAATCAAAAGGTTATGATCCGTTTTTCCACTGCAGGAGAGTCGCATGGCGAGGCGCTGATCGCGCTGGTTTCGGGCATGCCCGCCGGAGTGCCGGTCGACATCGAGTTTATGAACCGCGAGTTGTGGCGCCGCCAGCAGGGCTACGGGCGTGGCGGCCGCATGAAGATCGAAACCGATAAAGCCCATGTTCTGAGCGGTGTACGGCACGGGAAGACCATCGGCTCGCCGGTGGCTATCGAGCTGGTGAACCGCGACTGGAAGAACTGGGAGGAGAAGCTGCCGGTGGAGCCTGGAGACCCGGCGAAGCATCAGGCGGTGGCCTCACCGCGTCCGGGACATGCAGACCTGGCGGGCGCGCTCAAGTACAACTTTCCTGATGCGCGGTACATTCTGGAGCGGGCGTCGGCACGCGAGACAACGGCGCGCGTGGCGGCGGGTGCGCTGGCCAAGCAGATGCTGAAGGTGCTGGGCATTGAGGTGCTGAGCCACGTGATCCGCGTGGGCCGCGCCGAGCTGACTCGCACGGCGACGTGGAATGAGATTGTGGCGCTAGC
>DATMUN010000350.1:0-2056 GCA_035563895.1 Occallatibacter sp.
AACCTCATCGACTACGGCTTCCGCCTCCCCTCCGCCCTCGACAACCGCCCCCTCCGCTTCGAAGAGTTCGAGTCCCGCACCGGCCAGATCATCTACGTCTCCGCCACCCCCGGCCCCTACGAGCTCACCAAGTCCGCCGGCGTAGTCGTCGAACAAATCATCCGCCCCACCGGCCTCACCGACCCTGACGTCGAGATTCGCCCCGTCAAAGGCCAGATCGACGACCTCCTCGCCGAGATTCGCGAGCGCGCTGACAAGAACCAGCGCGTGCTCGTCACCACGCTCACCAAGCGCATGGCCGAGGACCTCGCCGGCTACTACACCGAGGTCGGCGTCCGCTGCCGCTACATGCACTCCGAGATCGAGACCCTTGAGCGCGTCAAGCTGCTCGCCGGTCTGCGCAAGGGCGAGTACGACGTACTCATCGGCATCAACCTGCTCCGCGAAGGGCTTGACCTGCCAGAGGTCTCTCTCGTCGCCATCCTCGACGCCGACAAGGAAGGCTTCCTGCGCTCGGCCGGCTCGCTCATTCAGACCATCGGCCGCGCCGCCCGCCACATCTCCGGCAAAGCCATCCTCTACGCCGACCGCATTACAGACTCCATGCGCCAAGCCATGGGCGAAACCGATCGCCGCCGCGCCATCCAGAGCGCCTACAACGAGGAGCACGGCATCACGCCGCAGTCCGTCATCTCCAAAATCGACATGGGCCTCGCCCAGATCCTCAAGTCCGAGTACGGCGAGGTGGCCGAAGAAGAGATCGCCGGCCTGCCCGAGTTCAACACCCAGGCCGAGGTCGACGAGTACATCGCCAAGCTCGAAACCGAGATGCGCGAAGCCGCCAAGAAGTTCGAGTTCGAAAAAGCCGCCAAACTCCGCGACGCCATCAAGGAGCTGCGCGAGAAAGAATTCCTCTTCGGATAAATCTGGTGAGCTTCCGAAAGCACGTCCACGCTGCGCACGGGTGCGGCGCGCGGTCAACCTGCGTGCGGAAAAGCACTTAGAACCCGGCACAAAATCCACCATCCGATTTCTTCCACAGCCCGCTGTTTTGTGCTCTTGAATCGTCGCAGACGAGGGCTATAATTCTGGCCCATGGAAAGGAGGGTGGACGATGTCCCAACCGAATCAAACAATCGATCAAAACAAGCAAGTCGTCCAGAGGTTTATCGAAGAGTGCTGGAACAAGGGCAACCTGAACAGCATCTCCGAATACCTCTCAGACCGAGTCCATTTCCATGATCCGGCCTTCCCCAACATGGCCACCGGTTTGCAAGGTGCCAGAAACCATATCGATGGCTGCCGCAAGGGATTTCCGGATATGAAAATCACCATCGACGACACCATCGCCGAACGCAACGAAGTCGTCGTTCACTGGACTGTCCGCGGAACCCATCAGGGACAATTCCTCGGAATGCAGCCCACCCACAAGAAGGTCGCCATCGACGGCACTTCGATCTTCCGGCTGGAGGGTTCGAAGATCGCTGAAACGCACGCGAGCTGGAACGTCGCATCGCTAATGGGGCAACTTGGCATTGCCGAAGTTCCGAAAGAAGCGATGGCCACAGCTGGCGCAAGGTAGCCGCAACAAGAGAGAAAACAGCAGAACCCCACGAAATCCCTGAGGTCTGCCCACGTGCAGGCGGCAAGATCGAGCTGCGACCCAACACCAGTTCCGCCTGCTTCCTCAAGCCCAGCGCACAGCATCTGTGCCTTCACCGATCGGTAGGGGAGCAGCATGCCGCTCTCCCCTACCCGATCCGCCACGCGCGAGCCCCTGAGCGATCACGCAAGGTAGCTCCATCCCTCGCCTTTGAGGACCGGAGACGGAAGACCAACTCTCCACCGCTATTTGTTCCAGAATCTCCGTCTCACAGGGTCAGCTACGGCGTCGACAGCACTTCCAGCAGTGTGAAGCCCTCGAACGACGGATCGTTGTTATAGCTGATCCGCGCACGAATGCGTGTATCCATCGACAGCCGCTCCAGCGACGACGACGGCGCATTCCGATAGAACTCCTTCAGCTTGCCGAAACCATTTCCATTCCCCAGCGCTC
>DATMUN010000351.1:0-2114 GCA_035563895.1 Occallatibacter sp.
TGTAATCCGCCGTAACCGAAACATCCCATGCCTTGAACGGATCGCCAGGATTCTCAGTGAAGTAAGGCGTGCCTGAAGCAGCCGTCGCGCCATTGATCGGCGGCAGCAACACCAGGTAACGCCCCGGATTATTGATGCGTCCCCCGCCAATCGTCAGCGCATAACGATCGCGATCAAACCACAGGCGGTTGTAGGCCATGAAGCCGAGGAAGCTCTGCTTCGGGCCACCCTTGCCGTTGGTCCAACAGCTCACGCCGCCTCCCGACTCGCAACCGATGTCACCTGTGAGCGTGGCCGCAGCCATGCTGATAAACGAAGTGGGCCGATGGTAGTACCGGTACTGGACGCTGTCGTCGGAGTGATACCGCGTCCGGCTCGGTATGCCAAGAGCATCCTCTCCATAGCCATACTGGTTGCCAACGATCGACCAGTTACCGTTGGGTCTCCACATGATCTGTCCGCCGAGCCCAGGCCGATTGTTGAACCTGCCGTACGACTGCCATCCATTGATGAACCATGGCTCGATCTTTAGCTTCGCCGTCGGAAACCACTGCACACGCACCCCATTGAAGAACCACGGCGTGTTCGACGAAACATACGAAGGCTGATACGCCCAGTTATCAAACTGGTAGTACGAGAACAGCCCAACATACGACATGAAGATGCCCGCATCCACGTTCAACCCATGCTGGACGTTGAAGTGATACCCGCCATACGCCTCCGATACATAGCGATACGCGTCCGCCAGATTCCACTGTCCACGCGCAGGGCTTGCATCGTTACGCGGCGTCGTCTCCGAGTACATCCCAAACTGCGTCATCAAACGAGCGCGCACATTGTCGTAATGGAAGTCGCCGCCCACGCCAAACTGCGTTAGCTGCACCTCATTCGAGCGGAAGATCTCGCTCGATCCACTGATCGTATCGTCCTGCGGGTGGCGGTAATCATACGTGTAGTTGACGTCTGACCGAATCTCTGGCGTAAAGAACTTCGTCGCGTACGGTGTGTCTTTCGTGCGTGCATTGCCCGTCAGCCAGGTAAAATCCGCAAACGCAAACGGCTCCGACTTCGGATTCGAGGGATCAGTGATCACAGTCTCCTCTTCCGAAACTGCTGGTGCCGGAGCAGAGGCCTTCGCCGACGTGACATGGTGCGTCTCCGGCGCAACTGCGCTGTTCAGCTTCATTGCGTTCAACTCGCTCTGGATCGATTGCAGCTTGTCCTGCAAGTCCTGAATCTTCTGGTCCTGCGCCGTCTTGTCTTCTGCGGTCGCTTGAGGTGGAGACGCAGGGGCCTGCGCCCGCGCTTCAATTCCTTTAAAAGTCAGCCCCACTCCAAGTGCCAATCCAATCACACCGAGTCGCTGCATACGTGACTTCTTGTCTGCTTTCACTTCACTTCTCCGTTTCTAGTCAGCGCTTTAGCCACAACACTCACTAGGCCTCGGGCGCTAACGATCCAGCCTAGCGAGGCGGCGATAAAGAATTCGTTTGGAATCCATAAAGATTCCATAACGACGCCGAACGGTCAGGAAAAAGCAGGGTGTCTTTGGGGCTGATCGCCTGCAAGCGCTCTGGTTTTTTGGCACTAAACACTTTGATGCGCCAGTTGCTGCAGTGGACCTGACTTCTGAATCATCACCGTTACATAAAGTTGGTAGATAAAGCCTCTTTGTCGTCACACTCAAGGAGATGTATAAGTGGGCGATGAGTCTCATGCGCATCGATTCATCGACGCGCAGACAATAAACCGAGGGAGAACCGCGTGCGTCCTGGAATATTTTTTTCTCTACTGGTGTTGGGCCTTGCTCTTAGCCCGTCCGTGCAGGCTCCTGCCCAGCAGGCGCCGCACACCTTCGCCGTCGCAAACGGCCAGTTCACACTCGACGGCAAGCCCTTCCGCGTCCTCTCCGGCGAGATGCACTACCCACGCATCCCCCGCGCATACTGGCGCGACCGCTTCCGCATGGCGAAAGCGATGGGCCTCAACACCATCACCACCTACGTCTTCTGGAACGAGCACGAGACCCAACCCGGCACCTACGACTTCTCCGGCAATAAAGACGTAGCCGAGTTCATCCGCGAAGCCCAGCAGGAAGGCCTCTACGTCATCCT
>DATMUN010000352.1:0-2336 GCA_035563895.1 Occallatibacter sp.
AATGCGCGCAGGCTGCGAGTTCCCCAGCACGGAGATGCAAACCGCCTCAATGTGACGTGTCCCGCGGCTGATCCGGTCGAGGGTATAGGGCTGAGTTCCGCTCCAGCCGGTGAGAAAAAAGCCGCGAGCAACGGCCTGGTCGTTGCGGTCAAGATGCCTCAGCAGCGAAACCAGTTCATCCCGCTCGAGGAGAAGCCCCGTTGGATTGCTGGCGATCAACTCGGCCAGGGCTTCGTAGCTTGTATCGTTCGTGCGATAGCGCACCGGCGTGGGCGCCTGCGGCTGCTCCCCCAGTTCGAGATCGATGCTTCTGCTGTGGGTGTCTCCTTTTAGCGTCTTTTTGAGTTCCCCCTTTGCCAGAGCGGTGGCGACCTGCTTGCGCAACCGAAATGCATCAAGCCCAGCCGAATACGCCTGCTGGGCAATTTCGTTGTTTCTGACAGCTTCGGCCTCAAGGCGGTGAATAGGGCGAAGCGCCTCGTTCATCGCCGGCGACTTGAGCATGCCAGGGGGACCGATGAACGCGCCCCAAATGTTGGGGATTTCAATCCAGTCGGTTCTCATCTGGGGCTTGATCGCGATTTTGCGACCGAGAATGGCCCCGAGCGCGGTCATGGCGGTGATCGCCGGATAATCCGGCGGGCATTGCAGTCTGGTTGCAATATCGTCGATCCAGGGGCCTAGCCGGTCAGGTAACAAATCGAGCGCGAAGCCTTCAACACGGGCCAAGTCGCTCGGCATGGGTTTGGGTGCGAGCCAGTCCTCGTTACTGGCCCGCTTACGGACCACCATGCTGCGCATGCCGTTATCAACTCCCACTCTGTTTCCCGTTCTCTGCATCTCGTGCGGGCTCATTCTGTCGCGCCGGCTGGTGGCTGGGCAGCTCTTTTAGCTGTGTCAGCACTCAGCGGGCCCGGAGTTTCCAGCAGTGCCCGCCGCGAGACAGCGTCGGAGTGATCCAGGATATACGCCGCGTAGTGGGCCTCGATCTCACGTACGCTGGTGTCATGCTGCTGCGCTACTACGGCAACCGGAACCCCGCGCAACAGGGCGCGCACGATTGAGCTATGCCGCAACGAGTAAGACGTAACCTCATTTGGATTGAGCTCAGCCCGCTCAACCGCGCGATGGAATAGGTCCCGATGATCGCACGTGCTGGTCGCCTGCCACGCCCTGCCATCCTGTTTGAGCAGCAGCGGCTCATGATTGGGGCGATCGCCCTTCGCGTTTTTGAGCGCAGCGGCGAGCGTGGGCGTGATTGGCACCGGCCGATGGGTTAATTTTTTCTGCCCCTGGCCCTTGAAGGACGATGGCATCATCAGTCTCGGGTCTGGTCGATCGGCTTGAATATCGGCGCACGTCAGCCGTGCCGCTTGCGATAGCCGCGCGCCTGTCACTGCTAGCACCTCGACCAGCAGACCAAAGGCAGGGTTGATCTCGTAAGCCGCCTTTATGATGCGCAGCACGTCGGCATCCGGGAGTACGATGCGCCGGGCCCTGTTCGATCCCGGCAAGCCGCGAAGTCCAAGCCTGAATACATGGCGGTTTGAGATGCGGTGATCGAGAGTTGCAACCAGCTCCAATGCGGCTCGCAATCCGGTGCGGGTCCGGTTCACAGACGATGGCTGCATCTTCTCGATCAGCCCATCCCGCCACGTCTGCAGGTCGCGGACGGTAAGCAGCCCCACGGGTTTACCCGCGAGCACTCCCGTTAGGTGGTACTCCACTCGGGTTGCGCTAGTGAGATGCTTTCCGCGGCTCTTCAGGTCGCGCTTATACGCGGCGATCGCGTCGGCGACGGTCAAGGGTTTGTCGCCCGGCGTGCCGGTCTGGCCACGGGCCAGCGCCTTGGCGACATCACATGCTTGGTGGAATGTGAGTACGTGGATGCCGTCCGCATTTTCGAGATCGTCAGCCTCGGCAAAACCCTTGGTCCAGTAGGCACCGTGACCGTCAGCGGCCTTGACCACCCACCGGCCATTGCCTTTGTTCCGTCGGAAGAGGAGCATGATCCCACGTGCGAGTGACGGGCCGGTGTAGGGCTTCTTCCTGATTGGCAAGCGCAGCCGCGCGGTTCGGCTTTCCAATCGACTATCTCTGACCTTTCGTGGCATTGGAAAGTGTCCCGTGAAATGTCCCGAACACGGGGGTGGAAGCCAGTGGAGACCTGGATATCTAGGTATATACAAACCCGCACAACACAAGCTCTTTGTGGAACGCGCGTGAAAGATCGTGGAGCCCGGTGGAGGGGTGAAAAGCCCTATCGCGGCGCGGCGCCGGCGCTCACCGATCTGCTTGGTGGCCAGGTGCAGGCGATGTTCGCCGATGCGCCGGTG
>DATMUN010000353.1:0-7308 GCA_035563895.1 Occallatibacter sp.
CAGTCCGCCGATGATCGTGATCCCCAGCGGCCGGCGTAGCTCGGAGCCGGTGCCGGATCCGAAGGCCAGCGGTACGCCGCCGAGCAGCGCGGCCATCGTCGTCATCAGGATCGGGCGGAAGCGCAACAGGCAAGCTTGGAAGATCGCCTCCTCCGCGCTCTTGCCCTCGTTGCGTTCAGCGGCCAGTGCAAAGTCGATCATCATGATGGCGTTCTTCTGCACGATGCCGATGAGCAAAATGATGCCGATGAGCGCAATCACACTGAACTCGGTTTTGGTGATGAGCAGCGCCAGCAGCGCGCCCACGCCTGCAGAGGGCAGCGTGGAGATGATCGTGACAGGGTGAATGTAGCTCTCGTACAAGATGCCCAGCACGATGTACACCGTGATCAGCGCGGCCAGAATCAGCAGAGGCTCGTTGGAGAGTGAGGTCTGGAATGCTGCGGCAGTGCCCTGGAAGCTTGCGTTGATCGAGGCGGGCATGCCGATGTTCTGCTGCACGCGGTTCACGGTGGTGACTGCATCGCCCAGCGCCTTGCCCGGCGCCAGGTTGAAGCTGACAACGGTAGAAGGGAACTGGCCCTGGTGGCCAATGGAGAGCTGCGCGCGCGTCTGCTCCCAGTGGGCCAGCATGCTGAGCGGTACCTGGGTTCCGTTGGCCGACTTTACGTAGAGATTGCTGAGCGTGGAGGGATCGGTTTGGAAGTTCGGCGCCACCTCCATCACCACGTGGTACTGGTTCAGCTGCGTGAAGATCGTGGAGACCTGGCGCTGCCCGAAAGCATCGTAGAGTGTGTTGTCGATGTCGGCCATGGCGATGCCGAGTCGCGAAGCTGTGTCGCGATCGATCACGAGCTGCGCGCCGAGCCCTTGATCCTGCAGGTCGCTGGCCACGTCTGTCAGCGCAGGTTCGCTGCTCAGTCCGTCCACAAGCTTGCGCGTATAAGTTGCCAGCTCGGTCTGGTTCGGGTCCTCAAGCGAGTACTGGAACTGCGTGCGGCTCACGCGGTCTTCTACCGTCAGGTCTTGCAGCGGCTGCAGAAAGAGCTGAATACCTTGCACGGCGGCAAGCTTGGATTGCAGGCGGTGAATTACTTCCGTTGCCGAGACCTTGCGCACGTCGAGCGGCTTCAGCGTGATCTGGATACGTCCTGAGTTGAGGGTGGTGTTGGTGCCGTCCACGCCGATGAACGACGAGACGTTATCGACGGCGGGGTCTTCGAGCACCACGTCCACGAGCTTCTGCTGCAGCCCCGCCATAGCCGGGAAGCTGACCGTCTCCGGCGCTTCGCTGATGCCGAGAATGACGCCCGTGTCCTGCACCGGGAAGAAGCCCTTGGGCACGATGATGAACAATAGAACCGTTGCCACGAACGTGCCGATGGTGACCAGCAGCGTGGCGAAGCGATGGCGCAGAATCACGCGCAGCACGCGACCGTAGGCGGCGATGATGTTGTTGAAGACGCGCTCTGACCAGTTGTAGAAGCGCGTCTGCTCCGCCGCGGTCTTGTTCTTCAGGATGCGCGAGCACATCATCGGCGTAAGCGTGAGCGAAACCACGGCCGAGACAAGAATGGTGACAGCAAGCGTGATGGCGAACTCGCGGAACAGGCGGCCCACCACGTCGCTCATGAAGAGTAGCGGAATGAGCACAGCGATCAGCGAGACCGTGAGCGACATGATGGTGAAGCCGATCTGCGCAGAGCCCTTGAGCGCGGCCTGCATCGGGCTTATGCCTTCCTCGATGTAACGCGAGATGTTCTCGATCATCACGATGGCGTCGTCGACCACGAAGCCTGTCGAGATGGTGAGAGCCATCAGTGTGAGGTTGTTGAGGCTGTAGCCCAGAAGGTACATCACGCCAAAGGTGCCCACGAGCGAGAGCGGCACAGCAACCGACGGAATGATGGTTGCAGCCAGATTGCGCAGGAAGAGGAAGATCACCAGCACGACCAGGGCGATGGTGAGCATCAGCTCGAACTCAACGTCTTTCACCGAAGCCCGGATGGTGTCGGTTCGGTCCGTGAGCACGTGCACCTGCACGCTGGCGGGCAGGCTGGTTTGCAACTGGGGCAGCAGCTTCCGAATGCGGTCGACGACAGCGATAATGTTGGCGCCGGGCTGCCGCTGGATATTCACGATGACGGCAGGATGATTCCCCATCCACGCGGCCTGCTGCGAGTTCTCTGCGGCGTCCACGATGGTTGCCACATCGGAGGCGCGTACGGCAGCGCCGTTGCGATACGCGACGATGACCGGCTGGTAGTCCTTCTGCGAGGTGAGCTGATCGTTGGCCCCGATGGTGAAGGATTGGCGCGATCCGTTCAGCGTGCCCTTGGCTTGGTCCACGTTCGCATCGGAGAGCGCGGTGCGCAGATCCTCGAGCGAAAGGTTGTACGAGGCGAGCTGTGCGGGGTTGGCCTGCACGCGCACAGCGGGCTTCTGGCCGCCGGCGATGGAGACAAGGCCCACGCCCGTCACCTGGGAGATTTTCTGCGCAAGATTGGTGTCGGCTGCGTCCTCGATCTTATCGAGCGGCAGCGTGTCCGATGTGAGCGCGAGCGTAAGGATCGGCGCGTCGGCCGGGTTGACCTTGCTGTAGATGGGCGGGTTGGGCAGGTCGCTCGGCAGGAAGCTGTTCGCCGAGTTGATGGCCGCCTGGACTTCCTGCTCGGCTACGTCGATGTTTTCGTCGAGGTTGAACTCGAGCGTGATCACCGAGCCGCCGCCGGAGCTCATGCTCGTCATCTCTTTCAGGCCGGGCATCTGGCCGAACTGGCGCTCGAGCGGTGCTGTTACAGACGAAGCCATCACCTCAGGCCCCGCGCCGGGATAGAACGTCTGCACCTGGATGATCGGGTAGTCGACCTCAGGCAGAGCCGAGACCGGCAACTGCTGGAACGCCACCGCGCCGGCGAGCAGAATGGCCAGCATCAGCAGCGAGGTCGCAACCGGCCGCAGAATGAATGGGCGAGACGGGCTCACTTCTGCTCCTTGTGCGGGCCTCCGCGGCTGGTCGTGGGCCGGGGCGCGGCCGAGGGCTGCGCGCCAAATGGACCGGCTGCCAGGGTGTTAGCCTGCCCGGACGTCTGCGCGCCGCTGCGGGCGTTGCGCTGGTGCGCCGCCGTCACTGTCACGGGTTGGCCGGGACGCAGGCGATCCGCACCGTCCACCACTACGCGGTCACCGGATGCCGGGCCCGAGTCGAGAATGGTGAGCTGCCCTTCAGAGAGCGCCACCTTTACCGGCTGCATGCGGGCCACGTCCGCACCCTTGTCGTCCTTGCCGATGGTCCACACAAAGTTGCCTTGCAGTCCGCTCTGGATGGCAGCCGACTGCACCACGATGGCGTTCGGGCGGTCCTCCATGCGCAGGTGAATGTTCACGAACTGGTTGGGGAAGAGCACCTCGTCCTTGTTGCCGAAGACGGCCTTCAGCTTCGCGGTTCCCGTCGTGGTGTCGATCTGATTGTCGGCCGTCAACAGGCGGCCAGTGGCGATGCGCTGAGTGTCGTCGCGGTCCCATGCCTCCACGGTCAGCTGCTGCTCGGCGCTCAGCTTGGCCAGCACCTGCGGAAGCTGATTTTCCGGCAGTGTGAAGTAGACGGCGATGGGCTGAATCTGGTTGATGATGACGAGATTCGTCGTATTGGCCGTGATGATGTTGCCCGGATCGACCAGGCGCAGGCCGATCTTGCCAGAGATGGGCGCCTGGATGGAGCACCAGCTTAGCTGAAGGCGAGCGGTTTCCACGGCAGCCTCGTCGGCCTCGATTGCGCCCTGATACTGGCCTGCGGTTGCCTGGTTGGTCTCCATTGTCTCTTTGGATGTGACGCCGGCGGCATAGAGCGCGCTGTAGCGATTTGCCTCGGCCTGCGCGTTCTTCAGCAGTGCCTGATCGTGCGACAGCGTGCCCTTGGCCTGGTCCAGCGCGGCCTTATACGGGTTGGGATCGATGGTCAGAATCGTCTGCCCGGCACGCACCTCCTGCCCTTCGGTAAAGTGCACCGGCAGCAGCTGGCCGCTCACGCGCGCCTTCACTGTCACGCTCATATACGGCGTCACCGTGCCCAGCGCGGTCAGGTAGATCGGCATCGGCTTCACCTCGGCCGGCGTTACCTGCACTGGAACCGGGCGGCTGAGCAGCGCGGCGGCCTGGCTGGCGCTCTGTTGCTGCGCGGCCTTGCGCTGCGAATAGACGCGCCACACCACGCCGCCCGCCAGCAGCACGAGCACGAAGTAAACCACGATGCGCACCGCATGATGGCGTGGCTGTTGGGGCGCTTCAGCGCCGTTTGAGGAGAGTGAGGGAAACTGCGATGGGTCTTGATTCAGCGTCATCTTCGATTCCGTAAGTTGTTTTTGTGAAGCGGATTCTCTGGTGTGTCTCTCTGAGCCCGAGAGCGGCAGGCGGGCTGAAAGTCGATTGGCCCTGCGCGTGGCCGGGCGCAAAAACGGGAGTCGTTCTAAAGGACGGATGGAGCCACGCCAAGGTTTCGAGCGAACGAGCGAGCAGCGGAATCGCCTTCCGTCATCTGCCTAGCATTGTAAGTGTCTCCGGGTGAGGCGGTTTGCCCGGAGTGCTCTCCTATAATCAGCACAGAGACCCGATCCGCGGAAGACCTCGATTCTGACAGCCATACCGGAGCCGGACCCATGCTGAACGACCCGCTGCCCCAATCCGAGCTGACGTGCCCGCTGTGCGTGGATCTCGATGGGACACTGATCAAGTCCGATAGCCTTCAAGACGCTTTTTTTCAGTTTCTTCGCCGCTCCCCGCTGGAGCTCTGGCGCATTCCTCTGTGGCTGTCCAAGGGCCGTGCCCGGCTGAAGCAGGAGATCGCTCAACGTGCCCCGCTGGACGCCGCCCGTCTGCCTTACAACGCAGCGGTGCGCACCTTCCTGCAAGCACAGCATCGGCTTAAGCGGCCCATCTATCTTGCCACTGGGGCTGACAGCGCCTTGGCGGAACGCGTTGCGCGCCACCTCGACCTGTTTGACGGAGTGCTGGCCTCCGATGGCGTAACGAACCTGACGCACACGAGCAAGCTGCAAACCTTGAAAGAGCGCTTCGGAACGTTCGATTACATCGGCAACTCCCGAGCGGACCTGCCCCTGCTGGCAGGCGCGCGTCAGGCCATGGTTGCCAACCCCACATTGCCGCTGCGGCTTGCGCTGCGTGCGCGGCATATTTCCATCGTCCAGACCTTCGTGGATCGCCGTACCCCGCTGCGCTCGGTCATCAAGGCCGTTCGGGTACATCAGTGGGCCAAGAATATCCTGCTGTTCCTGCCGTTGATCATGTCGCATAAGCTTAGCCTTCATGCGGTTGGATTGGTCCTGGCGGCGTTCTTCTGCTTCAGCTTCATCGCTTCATCCAACTACCTGCTCAACGATCTGCTCGATATCGAGAGTGATCGCCGGCACTCGTCCAAGCGACTCCGCCCGTTCGCGGCGGGCGATCTGCCAGCAACCGTGGGAATTGCGCTGTCGCTGGGCCTGGCTGCGGCCGCGGCAGCCATGTTGCCCTTACTTAACGGCTCCTTCGGCTTGTGGATGGTGATTTATATTGCCACCACGCTGTCGTATTCGTTCTTCCTCAAACGCATCGCCATTGTGGACGTGCTGGTGCTCTCAGGCCTGTACACATTGAGGTTGCTGGCCGGCGGAGCAGCCACGGGTACAGAAATCTCACACTGGCTTGCCGGGTTTTCGAGCTTCCTCTTCCTCTCGCTCGCCATGGTCAAGCGTTATAGCGAACTCGAAAATCTGCGTGAGCGCGGCCAGGCGGCGACCCACGGGCGCGGCTATCTGGTCGCGGACATGGAGCAGATCCGCAGCTTCGGCACCGCCAGCGCCTACGCGGCTGTCGTGGTCTTCATGCTCTATATCGCGCGGCCTGATGTGACCGCTCTTTATCGCTATCCCTCGCGCTTGTGGCTCATCGTTCCGCTGCTGATTTACTGGGTGAATCGCGTCTGGCTGCTGGCTGGGCGCGGCGAACTGGACGACGACCCCGTGGTCTTTGCCATGCGTGACCGTATGAGCCTCGCTGTGGGGTTGGCTGTGGTTATCGTGGCTGTGTTTGCTGCTTAGAGCGGACTTCAGCGCCATGTACGGGTGCCCGAGTCTTTTAGCCGCTTAGCCGCGTCTGTAAAGATGTGAGTGCCCGCGGTGCCATCCGGCGGGCATATTCGTCTACGATGGAATCAAAGCCGGACGCCGACTGCGGGCTGTAAGGTCCTCGTCCGCGTGCCGGCCGAGGTTTCCCTGCTATTGCTTCCGCATGGCTGAGTGGAGCGCGGAGCTCGTGGCAGGTTTTTCAAGCCCGAATGGTCAAGCGCAGACTGCATACGCGCGACTCTTCCAGCGTTCCAGGCCTCGGCGGGCGCAACTGAAGTGGAGCAGGTAGCACATTTATGTGGATTGTCAGGCTTGCGCTACGGCGGCCCTACACCTTCGTCGTCTTCGCGTTTTTGATTCTGATCCTTGGCGCCTACAGCATCGAAACGATGCCCACGGATATCTTCCCTAACATCGATATCCCGGTGGTGACGGTCGTCTGGAATTACACTGGCCTCTCAGCCGAACAGATGGCCAACCGCATCGTTACGCCCAGCGAGCGGTCCATGACCACGACCGTCAACGACGTCGAGCACATCGAGTCGCAGTCATGGACTGGCATTGCCATCATCAAGGTTTTCTTTCAGCCTAGTGTGAATATCGGCAGCGCCGTGGCGCAGGTAACCGCCGTCAATCAGTCGGTGCTGCGCACGCTGCCCACAGGCATCACTCCGCCGTTCATCATGCAGTACAACGCCTCGAGCGTTCCCGTGCTGCAGATCGGTCTCTCCGGAGAGGGGCTCAACGAACAGCAGCTCAACGACCTGGCCTCCAACACCATCCGTACGCAACTGGCCACCATCGAGGGAGCACAGACGCCTTATCCCTACGGCGGCAAGCAGCGCCAGGTCCAGGTCGATCTTGACCTGCACGCCCTGCAGGCTTACGGGCTGTCGCCTTCGGATGTGGTTAATGCCGTCAGCGTGCAAAACCTGATTGCGCCTTCAGGCACCATGAAGATCGATCGCTGGGAGTACGCGGTTGAAACCAACTCCGCCCCAAGCGTCATCGACGATCTGAACAATCTGCCCGTCAAGACCGTGAATGGCTCCGTTGTCTACGTGCACGATGTCGCTCATGTGCGCGATGGCTACCCGCCGCAGACGAATATCGTCCGCGTCGACGGCAAGCGCGCCATCGTGATGAGCATCATGAAGACCGGCTCGGCTTCGACGCTCAATATCAT
>DATMUN010000354.1:0-2649 GCA_035563895.1 Occallatibacter sp.
TTGCGCAAAATTCCCCACTGCTGCCTCCCGTAGGAGTCTGGACCGTGTTTCAGTTCCAGTGTGTCCGTGCGCCCTCTCAGGCCGGATACCGATCATCGTCTTGGTGGGCCATTACCCCGCCAACTAACTAATCGGCCGCGACCCCCTCCTGAAGCGAATTGCTCCTTTGACCCGTAGGTGTTATGCGGTATTAGCTAAGGTTTCCCTCAGTTATTCCCCACTCCAGGGTAGGTTAGTCACGTGTTACTCACCCGTGCGCCACTTTACTCATGGATTGCTCCACTTTCTCGTTCGACTTGCATGTGTTAGGCACGCCGCCAGCGTTGATTCTGAGCCAGGATCAAACTCTCGTTTGAAACCTGTTGTCTTACCCTCTCTGACGGAGGTCAGATGGGTTCGACCGCGTCTCGGGCTCGAAAGCCGAGACGCCTTACCTTGTGAGAATGATCAAGCCAAACCTGATCGTTTCTCACGACTGGCACGTTCAACCTTATTGTCAAAGATCCTTAAGGCTTGTCCGCCTGAGCGGGGCCTTCGGATCGAGGTCAGAACCGAAGTTCTGATGTCCCCGAACTTGTTGCGCTGGAACCACTTAGCTCGTTTCCGTGCTGTCCGTTCCGTTTAGCGCGACTTTCTTAGATTATCAAGCTTTCATCTCCTTGTCAACTTCGCTTCGGTTTGCTCAAGGCCGCTCCATCACAATATGGGCGGATCATCCTCGACGCGCAACCAGCGCTTGACAATCACAGAAAGCCGACGCTCTAACGTCGCACTGCGCAAAATGTCTAAGAGCAACCAGCCTTAAGGCCCGCGCCGCTCAGGCGCGCAGAAGGTTAAACCTTCTGGGTCATGCAATGGCTTGTTCTCTGTGGGATTCCCTACAGGGGCTTGAGGCCTTGCCTCACTTGCCCATCGAACCAGCTCTCCGTATCCCCATCAGGGCAGGCCTCACAGGCCACCGGAGCAATCCACTGCTCATTTGCAACTTTTTGAGAGTAACACAACCCACTCTCGTTTGCAACTCACTTTGTTTCCGCCGTGAGCCGCTTGTTGCGACTTGCTGAGAATAGCAATCCTCATGCCCGAATGCAAGGCCTTGAGCTGTGGGAATCAAGGCATTTCTGTGGGAATCTCCCTTTTCCCGAGACCAACGACAATGCCTCCCCCCTCATCCCTTGCTGATAATCCCTAAGTCTGTGAGCCCGTTGACGAAGAACTGCATGGCGAGCGCCACCAGCAGAAGGCCCATAATGCGCACAAGGATACGGATTCCGGTCTCTCCAAGCACGGTGCGAATGCGAGCTGCGCCAGCGAGAACCCAGTAGCTCACCAGGCATGTAACGGCGATGGCCGCGATAATGGCCCCCATCTGCCAGTGCCAGACGTTGGGCACGGTACCCACCAGCACCATTACAGATGAAATGGCGCCAGGGCCAGCCAGCATGGGCACGCCCAGCGGCACGATGCCTGCGTCCTCTTTGGCTGCTGCTTCCTCAGTGTCGCCCTGCGCCTCCTGCGTGGGCGAGCGGCGCGCCTCAAGCATGTCGAGGCCGATAAGCAGCAGGATGAGGCCGCCGGCAATCTCGAAAGCCGGGAGCGTGATGCCGAAGATCTCAAAGATGACTTTGCCGGCCAGGCCAAACAGCGTCAGCACGATAAAGCAGGTGATTGTGGCCTTGCGGGCCATGCGGCGGCGGCGCTTATCGTCTGCGCCCTCGGTAATGGCGATAAACGAGGGAATGGCCGCGAGCGGGTCGACAAGAAAAAAGATGGAGCTGAGCGCGAGCAGCGAAAAGCGCACGATGGGCGCGTGGCTCAACTCATTCAAAGCATTTGCAGCTGGATTGGTCCAAAGCACGATGATTAGAGCCTAGAGCAGCGCAAAGGATTCCACAATCGCGTGGCCGTTGGCATCGGCAACAGCGGCGTTCCCCGGCCGCACGACTAGACAAGTCCGGCATCCTGCCGTGCGCGCGGCGTCGAGTTCGCGCACCACATCGGAGCAGAAGTGAATCTCTGCAGGCTGCACCTCTAGAGCCGTGGCAATTGCCGCGTAGCTTGTGTGTTCCACCTTAGCGCCCACGCGCGTGTCGAAGTACGCCGCGATCTGCGGCGTTAGATCGCCGAAGGTCGAGTAGCGAAAGAGCTGTTTCTGCGCTTCGACGGAGCCGGAAGAGTAGATGGCCACGCGGGCGTGCTCCTTCCATCGTGCGAGGGCGGCGGGTACGTCGGCAAAGAGCGTCCCCTCCAACTCGCCGGATTCAAAGCCGATCTTCCACATCTTTCCTTGCAGACTCTTCAGCGCGGTGGACTTGCGGTCGCGGTCCATGAGCCAGAGCAGGTAGGCGAGAACCTGTTCCGCGCTGGGTTCATGCGCAGTGAGCCTGGGGCATTGCGGATCTGTCTCGCGCGCATTTTCCTCAGCGAGCAAACGAAGGTCGGCCTGCACCTCCGGTTGGATGCCATGCTGCGCGAGGAAGGCGCTGACGTGCTTGCGTGCGTAGGGAAACAGCTGCTCGCTGACGAGCGAGATGGGGGCTATGGTTCCCTCCACGTCGAGCAGGTAGACCTTGGCCGCCGCAGCGTTCATAGGGCAGTCTTGCTTGCAACGCGCGCCCCAAGATACGCCGGACCGAAGCAGATTGGCTC
>DATMUN010000355.1:0-2864 GCA_035563895.1 Occallatibacter sp.
CCAGGGGCGGCCTTCGCGGGTGCGGAAGCCCTTTTCGTTGAGATCGCTGACGATGCTGGAGTAGCTGAAGTCCTGCGCGAGCAGATCCATCATGAGCAGCAGGATCTGATTTTCGTAGGGGTCCACTTCCAGCCGCTTGCAGTCGTCGGAGATACGCAGGCCGTAAGGGATGTCCTCGGAGAAACCGCGGTCGGGCGGGGTTTCAGAGTCGGGCAGCTCGCGCCGCCACTCGATGGCCACCATCTGCCAGCTGGCAGAGGTGCGACGCCGGATGATCTCCGGACTGAAGGGTTCTGAGAGCACATCACGCATCCGTTCGAAGTAGGACATGGAGGCCTCCTGGAATGCTGATCTGTGTTGAGCGCAGCAATTCCTGTGCCAGATGCGGGTGCGAGCGAAGTGCATGATTTGGCGGGAGGTGCGCGAATAGCGAAGGCGCGGAGGGCGCGCGGCGGTGTTCAATTGCGTGCGGAGTTGTTCGCGGGCGGACAGGGGCAATACGGTAAGCCTGAAATTGTGCTTTACTACAAACCTCGTCGTAGCGCCGGTGAGGACCGGCTTTCCTCGATATTCAGCAGAGAATAGCCAGTCTTCGCATGTGTTTCTCGATCCCCTGCGGCCCTGCGAGTCTTCAGACCGCAGGGCCGCGAGATCGAAGCGATTACGTGAGATTAGGTGCATCCGTCACAATCAGACGCCACCGAATAGTTCCCTGCGCGGAGGTGTGCTGATGATGATTCTGTGGCGGAAGCGGTTTGCCTTCAGTGTGCACGACTTCCCTACCGCAACCTTCACAGCGGTAGATTCCCGACCAGGAAACAGATGATCCCGGTGCGTTCAGTTTGTCGAACTCGTCATTGGTTTTCGGAGTGAGGAAGGTCGAATACTTGTACCATGCCATTTGCGATTGTCCTTTGAGCCTTAGGCTCGGCTAGACTACAATCGTCAAACGGAAAGGCTAGGACAAGATGGCCTAGTCTTCCCATGCCGCGTCGTCGCAAGCCGAACGCGGCCAGAGCGCAGATGCTCATCACGGCCCGAATCGCGTCCCGGCCAAGAGATTAGCGATTCGGGCCTTTCCGTTTTGGCCCGCAGTCACGATGAGCGTGATGACGACGGGCTAGGTCTTCTTTTCATTCGTCTCATCCTTTGCTTCCAGTCCAATGTCATTCACTCTGCGTCGCTCGCCGGCACTGTATGCCGATTCAGAAACTTCTCACTCCGCCGGATCCCATCCCAAGTCTGCTGACCCGAGTTCGTCAACCGGTACCCACCCTCAACGCGTTCGACTTCGCTCTTCTGGCTCATTTGGCTGAGAATCGCGCTGACAATTGAGTTAAAGTTCGGTCGCTCGCTAACGCCTCCTTCACGCAACCCATCTGCAACTGTGGGCGTCTGCAATGGTCCGACAGATTCGGATAGGTGCCATAGGATGGCCCAACGCATCGAGATGTTTTGATACTTCTTCCGTTCAGGCCTTTCCGACTCCGGAAACAGCAATGCCTGCGTTGCCTTCAGTGCCGAAATCTCCCTCCGCACACCGGTGAGCACTTGCTCAACATCCTCGTACTCCTTCTTGAGCTTCTGCCGCTTGTGTTCAAGGTGATCGTAGACCGCGAGCAGGTTATTAAGTAGTGTCTCTTCCATCCAGAAACTCCTTGGTCCGCTGCCCCTCGTGTGCTAGCGTGAAAAATGAGGAAGGGGAGTGGTGTATACAGGCCGCACCCCTTGCACCATAAGTTCCTCTGTGCTCCATGGCTTTAGCCATGACAAGTTAATGAAGAAATAGCGCCGAGGTTTGCCCGGGAAGGTGGCCTCGGCGTTTTCTCATCTAGAAAGATAGCACGATTTGGCCAAGACCAAATAAATCCACCAACTCTTTGTTTGTGGAAAACGCGTACCGAATCTTTATAGTTGGCCAAAATATTACTTGAGTAACGTAACCGCGCGATCTTCACATCAACCGAACGGGGCTCCGCATAAAAACACTAGGGGGCGGACGCTTACTCGCGGACGCTGATGCCGAGGGCTTTCATCTTGCGGTAGAGGTGGCTGCGTTCGAGACCCAGCAGCTCGGCGGCGCGGCTTACGTTGTTGCGGGCTTCCTCGATCTTTTTGAGGATGTACTCGCGCTCGTAGGCATCGCGGGCCTGCTGGAGGGTGGAGAACTCTTCGGTGAAGCGCATGGAGGTTTTGTGCGTGAGCGGCGGCAGGTGCTTGCGCTCGATGCGCAGGGCGCGCGGGTTGAGGATGAGGACGCGCTCAATGACGTTTTTGAGCTCGCGGACGTTGCCGGGCCAGTGGTATTTGCCGAGGGCTTCGAGGGCCTCTTCGCTGATCTCCATGCGCGGGCGGCCGTACTGGCGGCCGAACTCGGCGAGGAACTCGCGGGCTAGCGGCGGAATATCTTCTTTGCGTTCGCGCAGGGGCGGCACGAAGAAAGGCACGACGTTGAGGCGGTAGAAGAGGTCTTCGCGGAAGTTGCCTTTGGCGATCTCTTCTTCGAGGTCTTTGTTGGTTGACGCGATGAGGCGAACATCTACGCGGAGCGTCTGCGTGCCGCCGACGGGGGTGAAGAGCTGCTCGTCGAGCGCAGAGAGCATCTTGGCCTGCGTCTTGAGGGTCATATCGCCGACTTCGTCGAGAAAAAGCGTGCCGCCGTCGGCGCGTTCCAGTGTGCCGCGCTGCTCCGAGGGACCGCCGGGTTGCGCGCCGTGGCGGTAACCGAAGAGCTCAGCCTCGATGTGCGCTTCGGGGATGGCGGCACAGTTGAGCTCGATGAAGACGCGGTCGCGGCGCTGGCTTTCGGCGTGGATGGCGCGGGCGATGAGCTCCTTGCCGGTGCCGGACTCGCCGTAGATGAG
>DATMUN010000356.1:0-3336 GCA_035563895.1 Occallatibacter sp.
GGCTCGACATCCTCATCAACAACGCCGGCGTCGCCGCAGGCGGATTCCCGCCCGTAGGTCCCGAGCACTCCACCGGAGAGGTCCCGCTCGACACCCTGCGCCGGGTTTACGAGACCAACTTCTTCGCTCCCGTCGCGCTCACCCAAACGCTTCTGCCGCTCATCCGCAAGAGCCCCGCTGGCCGCATCGTGAATCTCTCCAGCATCCTGGGCTCGCTCGCCCTGCACGCCGACCCCAAGTCGCCCATCTACCAGGCAAAGTCCTTCGCTTACGACGCTTCGAAGACCGCGCTCAACGCCTTCACCATCCACCTCGCCTACGAGCTGCGCGACACCCCCATCAAGGTGAACTCCGCCCACCCCGGCTGGGTCAAAACCGACATGGGCGGCGACTCTGCCCCCATGGAACTGAGCGAAGGAGCCAAGACCAGCGCCGCACTCGCGACCCTTCCCGCCGACGGCCCCACCGGAGGCTTCTTCCACCTCGGCCAGCCGCTTCCCTGGTAAGCAGCGCGCCGTTCGTCTCCCATTGCGCTCTCCGCGGTCTCGTATTCATCGCGGAGAGCTACAATGGCCGCTATCGAAGTTCGCCGAGGTGAAGCAATGCAGAAGCGCTGGCTCAAGATCGTCGCAGCCGTTGTGGCCTTTTTCGTCCTCGTACTCGTCCTGGTCCCCTTCTTCGTCAACGCCGACACCTTCCGGCCAACACTGCAAACGCAGCTCTCCAGCACCATCGGCCGCCAGATCACGCTCGGCCACCTCAGCTTTTCGCTGCTCAAAGGCAGCCTCATCGCAGAAGACATCGCCATAGCCGACGACCCCGCCTTCAGCAGCGCCCCCTTCCTGCAGGCCAAGTCGCTCTCCATCGGCGTTGAGATTATGCCTCTGCTCTTCCACCGCCAGATACGCATCACCAAGCTCGCCGCAGACGGCCCCTCCATCCATCTCATCCACGCCGCGGACGGCCGCTGGAACTTCTCCTCCATCGGCGGAGCCGCTGCCAGCCAGAAGCAGTCGCAGGAGACCGCCATCCCCGACCTCACCGTCGCCGAGCTCACCATTCGCGACGGCAGCGCCACTATGGCTTCATTACCCTCCACCGGCAAGCAGTTCGTCTACTCCGGCATCAACCTCACCCTGCGCCAGTTCTCGTTCCTCAAGTCCTTCCCCATCGAACTGACCGCGAAACTGCCCGGCTCCGGCACCTTCGAGCTCAAGGGCGAGGCCGGACCCATCTCCGCCAAAGACGCCGCCGACACGCCCTTCCACGGCACCCTCGCCGTCAAGCAATTCGACCCCGTAGCCTCCGGCGTCGTCGAGCCCTCGCAGGGCTTCTCCGCTCTCATCGACATTGACGCGCAGGCCGCCTCTGACGGCTCCACGCTCTCCTCCAGCGGAACCATCCACGCCACGCGGCTCAAGCTCGTCGCCTCCGGCGCTCCAGCCACCAAGCCCGTCAATATTCACTACGCCGTCACCGACGATCTCGATGCACGCACCGGCAAAGTCTCCGACCTCTCCGTTCAGACCGGGGCCGTCGCCGTCCGCATCACCGGCGGCTTCCGCCTCACCGCAACAAGCCCCGCGCTCGATCTGCACCTCTCCGCACCCAGCATCCCCGTCGATGCCCTTGAGGACCTGCTGCCCACCGTCGGCATACGCCTGCCTCCCGGCTCGCGTCTCCAGGGCGGCACTGTCAACGCATCGCTCGCCATCACCGGCCCGGCTACCGGCCCTGTCATCGCCGGCCCCGCCTCCATCGACAACACCAAACTCGCCGGCTTCGACATCGGCACCAAGATTCAGGGCCTGAACCCCTTCGGCGGCAAAGGCGGCGGAACCGACATCCAGACCCTGCGCGCCACGCTGCGCTCCACGCCCGCCGTCACTGAGCTGTCCGACGTCTACGGCGACCTGCCGCAGATCGGCACCGCCACCGGCAGCGGCACCGTCTCCCCCGCCGGAGCGCTCAACTTCCAGCTCAACGCCAAGCTGAACAACTCGAATGCCGTCGGTGCCGTTGCCAATCAAGCGCTCAATACGGTCGGCTCGTTTACCAGCCTCTTCCACTCCAAAGGCAAGTCCGCCACACCCACCAACAAGGGCGTCCCCCTCACCGTCACCGGCACCACGTCCAACCCGACCATTCGCGCCAACGTCGGCGCCATCTTCAAATAACTTCTGCTTCCGCAGCAACAAAAAGGGCAGGCTCCGAAGGGAGCCTGCCCCCAGCTATTGCACCCACCTTAATCCATCGAGTCCCAATCGAAGCCCGGCAGGGCCTGCGTGCCGTCGATCCGCACGCCGTCCAGCTTCTTCGGGTCGAGCCCAAGCGAACGCAGAATCGTCGGCGCCACCTGCAGCGTGCCGACCTCCGCATCCACCGTGCGGCTCTTGATGCCATGCCCGGCAACCAGCAGCATCACGTTCGTGTCGTCGTGTGAAAAGCCGCCGTGCTCCATCAGTTTCTTCGCGCTGCCTGTGTAAGTTACACCCACATTCGGCGTCAGGATGATGTCCGGCGTACGCGGATCACCCGAGCCCAGCGAACCCGGCGTGTCGAAGTTCACCGCCAGCGACGCGCCGTAATAAATCTGTCCGCCCCCAATCGTCTTCAGGTTGCTCTCCAGCAGACTTACCGCCGCATCGGTGTACGAGGGGTTCGTCAGCCAGATCAGCGAAACGTCATCCTCCGTCGAGCCAATGCCGTTGTTGTTCAGCGGCGACTCCGACAGCGGCATCGCCGCCGCCAGGTCCGTCGCAATCAGCGTTGCAGGCGACTCGCCGTTGCTCGTCTTGCCCGGCACCGCCGAGTACAGGTTCGGATCGATCGGCGATTGCCCGTGCTTGGCCGTAATCACGATCAGTGTCGACTCGTACAGGCCGCGATCCTTCAACTTATGCACCATCTCGCCAATCGAGGCGTCCACAAACTGGATCTCGCTCAGCAGCGAGGCAGACGGCGTTCCCGTCGCATCCAGATAACCGCCGTGCACGCCGTTTTCGATCAGCTTCTGGCCCACGCTCACCGCCTGAAAGTTCATGCCAAACAGCGTCGGCGTCTTCGCCGATTTGCCGCTGTGCGTCAGCCCGGCAATCTCGTTCAGAATCGCGTTCACCTTCAGCGTGTCGTAGCACTGGATGTTCTGAAAGCTATTGGTCCATGCCGTCAGGTCCGCGGCTCCATCCGGAACGGCGATGCAAGAGAGACCGGTCGGAGTCGTCACACCCGGCAGCGCAATCACGTTCGAGTTGATCTCTGGCGAGTAGTAGTCGTCGAGTGAGTGGCCGCCCGGGCCTGCAACCGACGCATATGCCGGATGCTTGTCCGACCACG
>DATMUN010000357.1:0-7288 GCA_035563895.1 Occallatibacter sp.
TGCGTATCGCTCGCAAACGCACCATCCGACGCAGCAATCAGAATCCGCCGCAACTCTTCGCTGTAGCCCGCCCGTACCTGCGCCACCCGCGGATCGAAGGCCCGCGCCGCGCGGTCCGCCCGCAGCAGCATCTCCAGCCGCGCCGCCAGGTCCAGGTCGTAGCCTCCCAGCGGCACCGGATACAGATCCGCCGCCGAGGTCTCCGTAAACCCCTGCACCGGCTGCTTCGCCGGTCCGCTGGCAATCAGCGCCGCCGTCCGTGCCGCGTGCAGCAGCCGCTCCGCGCTCAGATTGTCCGTGTAGGCGTAGCCGGTCCGCTCCCCGCTGATCACCCGCACCCCGCAGCCCGCGCTGGTGCCCGTCGAGGCCGACTTCACAATCTGCTCATCCACGCCTAGCGCTGTGGAAGTCACTGATTCGAAATAAAGATCGGCGTAGTCGCCCCCAGCCGAGAGCGCCTCGCCCAGGCAGCGCTCCAGCAGCCGCTCGGTAATGCCAAACTTCTCAAAGAAATACCGCTTATGGCTCGGGGCAGGGGAAGCAGGCGCATGCGTCATGACCCCAGTCTACCCCTGCCTGCAAAACGCCGCCCGCCCCGTTCCTCCTTTGGTCCGGATTGCACCATTTGGGCCTTTGTCCTTCGCCTCGCATGCTACAGTCGGGCCATGAAGAAGTTTCTGTTGGCCGCCCTGCTGTTTGCCACCTTTACCAACTCAGCCTTCGCCGCAACCCATCACCACAAACACCACAAGGTGCATCACCACCACCGCAAGGCGTAGTGCCTTCCTGCTGTTGCCAGAGTTTTGCCGGCGGCTCTCCATCGTGGAGGGCCGTCTCCCTTTTGGTGCCTCAAAACTTCCGTCCTCTACCCGGCCCGCCCGCCGCGTGCTACAGTCGGGCCATGAAAAAGATCCTCCTCGCCGCCCTTCTCTCGGCTGTTGTGGTGCCGGCCTTTGCGAGCAACCATCCCAAGTCGAACCACATCAAGCCGCAGCACATTCAGAACAAGCAGCTCAAGAACTCCAACCATCACGCGATGAAGCATGTAAAGAAGGTCAAGTAGCTCCGTACGCAGTTCGCACACAGGATCGTTATGGAAGACTCTCGTTATCCCATCGGCCGCTTTGACGGCCGGCCAGCCGATACGCCCGCCGCCCGTGAAGCTGCCATTGAAACCATCGCCGCCCTGCCCACCCGGCTCAGCGCGGCAGTTGCAGGCCTCACCGGCGCGCACATCGACACCCCTTATCGCGACGGAGGCTGGAGCGTCCGCCAGGTCGTGCATCACGTGGCAGACAGCCATATGAACGCCTTCGTTCGCACAAAGCTCGCGCTCACTGAAGACTGGCCCACCATCAAGCCCTACGACGAAGCCGCCTGGGCTCGCCTCGCCGACGCGACTCTGCCCATCGCTCCCTCGCTCGCGCTCATCGACTCGCTTCATACGCGCTGGGTCGAGCTCCTCGAGTCGCTGCATGAGTCCGACTTCGCCCGTGGCTACAACCACCCCGAGAACGGCCGTCAGCCTCTGTCCATCGTGCTTCCCGTCTACGCGTGGCACTCGCTGCACCACACCGCGCACATCACCAGCCTCCGCGCGCGCATGGGGTGGTAAGCGCCATTCATGGGCCCAGCCAGCGACGCACCATCCGCCAGCGATCTGGCGGAACTCATCGAGGAATACATCGCCGCGCATCCTCAGGCAGCCGTCCTTGAGGATGGCCGCGTCGTCTTCGAACTGCGCTCCGCACAATACAGCGTAAAGGACAATCACGGCCGCTGCGTCCTGCAGTTCTGGAACGACGAGCGCAACCTGCTCCGCACCGTCGTCGAGGTACGCGAGCGAGCGGGTTCCTTGCGCCTCGTCACACGTCGCATGGGCGCTCCTCGCACGCAGTCGCTCGAGCTCGTGTCCGCCAGCAACCGCCGCACGCCCACCACGCGCGACACATCCCGCCGCAACTATCAGCGGCTACTCGAGCGTGTTCTCGCGCGTACCTTCATCGGCGCAAAGCTCGAGGGCTTCCGCTCCGCCATGGACCTCGAGCACAGCTTCGGCCCCGCCTACATTCGCGGCCGTCTGCTGCGCGGCACTGCCGCAGAGGCCGTCATCGGCGTCTCCGCCGCAGAGTCCGCCTCCATCATCGACGGCATCCTCACCCTCGGCATCCTCTGGCTCGACTACTGCCGCCAGCACTCCGATGGCCGCCGCCACTTCGGCGGGCTCAAAGTCATCGTCCCCACCGGTGCCTGGCGCACCACCGCCGAGCGCATGGCCTGGCTCAACCACGCCGCGGCTGACTTCCAGCTCTTCACCCTCGACGAAAAATCCGAAGAACTCGTCCAGGTTGAGATCCGCGACACCGGCAACATCGAGTCGCACCTGATCCACGCCTTTTCGCCGGATGCAGCACTCGCCCGCTGCCAGTCCGGCATCGACCAGCTTCTTGCACTCATCCCTGCCGAAGTCCGCGACCGCATCGAGATTCGCCCACGCTCTTCAAGCGAAGTCAGCCTCCTTCTCCACGGGCTCGACTTCGCCCGCGTCCGCCACGGCGCAAGCACCCAATCCTTCGGTTTCGAAAACGAGCTCACCTTCGGCGCAGGCCCAAGCGAAACTCTGCTCACCACCGAGTCCGAGCCGTTCGCTCGCGAGCTGTTCACGCGCCTCTTTGAGGCCCGTCATCCCGAGGGCCTCAAGACCGACCCGCTCTTCCGCCTGCAGCCCGAGCGCTGGCTTGAGTCGCGCCTGCGCACGGCCATGCCCGAGCTCATGACCAGTCTTCGCGCAGACCTGCTCTGCTCGCAGGTACCCGCTCTCTCCAGCGGCGAGCGCGGCATGCTCGACCTGCTCACGCTCGACCGCACCCGCCGCCTGACCATCCTCGAGCTCAAAGCAGAAGAGGACCTGCACCTACCCATGCAGGCCCTCGACTACTGGATTCGCGTCCGCGCGCTCAACGCCGACCGCAAGCCATCGCCCGCCAACGCCGAGCCAGTCTCAGCATTCACGCGCGCAGGCTACTTCCCCGGCGAAGAACTCTCGCCGCTGCCTCCGCGCCTGCTGCTCGCCGCGCCCGCCCTGCGCATTCACCCTGCCAATGAGCCAGTCCTCCGTTACTTCTCGCCAGAGATCGCCTGGGAGCTCATCGCCCTGGGCGAACACTGGCGCAGCGAGCTGAAGATCGTCTTCCGCAAGCGCGGCAGCCACACTCAGTGACCCGCTTCAAACGCCGCATTCAGCCCGTTGAAGACCGCCGCATAGCTGCCGCTCTCCGCCGCAAACCGCAACGGCTTCACGCGCTCCACGCAGATCTCCGCCGGCGTGGGCTGCTGCTTTAGGAGCGCCACCGTCTCGGCCAGAAAATCCTTCAGCGGCATCGCCCGCGGGTCTTCCGCGCCATTCATCAGGTCTGTCTGCACGTACGGCGGAATAATCTCCAACACCTCCACGCCCGTCGTCCGCAGCTGGTAGCGCAGGCTCTGCGTATACGAGTGGATCGCCGCCTTCGTTGCACAGTAGGTAGGAGTAAGCATCAGCGGCACAAACGCCAGCCCCGACGACACGTTGATCACCGTCGCCTGCGCCTGCTTCTGCAGGTGCGGCAGCAGCGCCGCCGTCAGCCGGATCGGCCCCAGCAGGTTCGTAGCAATAATCGCTTCGGCGTTCGCGAGGTCCACCGGTTCGTCCGTCAGCTTCTCCGGCCGCATGATGCCTGCGTTGTTGATCACCACATTCAGGGCAGGGAACCGCTTCGTCAGCCCAGCTGCGAATGCCTTGATGCCCTCCGCGCTCTCCATGTCCACCGTCAGCCACTGCATGCCGGGGTTGTCGGCCGCCGCTGCCTCCAGCACGCTCTGCCGCCGCCCGGCAATGATCACATGGTTGCCTTCCGCGTGCAGAGCTTCAGCCAGCCCGCGTCCAATGCCCGACCCGCCGCCCGTAACAAGAATCGTGTTTCCCTTGGGGTTCATATCCGCATTTCTCCTCGAACCTCATCATAGGCCGGATACTTTCCATTGGGAAGTAGAAACCTTTTTGAGCTATACTTACCATAAGGAGAGTGATAATTGGTTCTCAGTCCCGACGGCACCCGCCAGTCCACGCCTGAAGTCGACGCCCTCGTCCGCGAGATTATCGAGCGCGTGGCAGACAAGTGGACCATGCTCGTCCTCGAAGCGCTGGAGGAGCACGGTACCGTGCGCTTCACCCGCCTCGGCGAACTCGTCGGCGGCGTCAGCCAGAAGATGCTCACCAAAACCCTCCGCCAGATGGAGTCCGACGGCCTCATCGTGCGCACCGTGTATCCCGTCATCCCGCCCCACGTCGACTACCAGCTCACCGAGCTCGGCCACACCCTCAGCGCAGCCTTCTGCGGCGTCTGGCAGTGGGTTGAAAAGAACTACGACGCCGTGCACTCCGCCCGCCGCGCCTTCGCGCAGAAGTAATTCCCAAACTAGTCTTGCATTCCTGAATCAGAACCACGCGCGCGGTTTTTCATCTGCCTGCGCCCATTGCCGTTTATAGATTCAGGGCAACGCGCCACAATCAATCTCGACAACACCGCAAAAAATTCCGGCCTGCAGCTAAAGGTTTGCGCAGCGCTGCCGATAGGTGTTCCCAGAGGGAGTGGAAATCGTGCTGAGCGGATCTATAAATAACGCGTCGGTAGGTGCAGCCTCATCGCCTTCTGAGTTTGAAAACTGCCTGGGCTCTCTGGTCGAGGCAACCCCGCTCGCGCCAGAGATCACCAACCCCCAGCCCGACCCGCATGATCGCGCCGCCATCAAGGGCCTCGGCTGCATTCGCGGCCTCCGCTACGCCCTGCTCGCCGAAGTCCTCGCAGGGTTCCTTGTCTACGGCATCTGGCGCCTCATCCATACCTGGTTCTAAAGCAAAAGGGGCGGCATCGCGCCGCCCCTTTTGCTTTGTTCATCTCTCGCGCTTACTTCTTCAGCGGCTTGCGCGCGAAGTAGTAGAGCGAGTACGCCAGCAGCGCGAACGCCGCCACAGCAACCCAGTTGTTGTCCAGGAAGGTGTGCGGGAAGTTCAGAATGTCGCCCTTATCAGCTGTGGTTTCATAGCCCTTGAGCGCTACGCCGAGCAAGCCCACAATTCCGCCTGCAGCGATCAACCCTGATGCGAACAGCGATCCAGGCGAGATCTCGCTGTCGGCCTCGGCCGCATCGCCGCCCGCCTTCTTCACCGCCTGATCCACAAACCATCGCACCGCGCCGCCCACAAAGATCGCCAGCGTCGTGCCGATCGAGAGATACGCCCCCACGGCAAACGACAGCGACCGAATCCCGAGCAGTTCCACCGCAATCACCAGGAACACGCCCAGCATCACCAGTCCCCACGGCAGCTTGCGGCTCAGGATGCCGTTGATCACGGTAGCCATCAGCCGTGCCTGCGGTGCAGCAGCCTTCTCGCTGCCGATGCCCTGCACCCATTGCACCTCAATCTCGCCCGTTGCCTTCGAGTAAAGATACTTGCCATCAGCCAGCTCCGATGAGCCCAGCGCATTCAGCACCACGTACTCGCTCTTGTGGTGCACCGTCTGCGCATTGTTCGCGCCAATCACGGGGAACTGCTCCGGCAGCTTCTTCACGTCTTCCTGGATAGCGACGCCCGCATGCGGCGTGCTCAGATCCCACGGCTGTGCTGCTGCGCGAAACTGCTGCAAGCCCGTGTTCATCAGGTTCAGCGTAAAGCCGATGGCGATCGTCGAAACCACCACGCCGATCATCAGGGCAATCTGCTGCAGCCGCGGCGTCGAGCCCACAATGTAGCCCGTCTTCAAATCCTGCGAAGTGTCGCCCGCGTTGGCCGAAGCAATGCAAACCACGCCGCCAATGGTGATGGCCAGCGCACCAAACGCCGGCGTCGTCCAGCCCTTCACCAGGAAGATCGCTGAGGTTGCCATCAGCGTAGCAATCGTCATGCCTGAGATCGGATTCGCCGAACTGCCGATCAATCCCACGATGCGCGAACTTACCGTCACAAATAGAAAGCCGAAGAACACCACCAGCAGCGATGCCGCCAGATTTGCCCACGCGCCCACATACGCGCCCGGCACCGGCTTGAACTGGAGAAAGATGAACATGCACGCCACGATGAGGACCGAGCCAAGCACCACGATGCCCATCGAGAGATCGCTCTCCGTGCGCACCGGCTGTGTCGCGCCCGCCTTGCCTTTGCCCAGGTTGCGCACACCCGAGCCCAGCGCGCTCAGAATCGTCGGCATCGTCTTCAGCAAAGCGATCAAACCGGCAGCGGCCACAGCACCTGCGCCCATCGGCCGAATGTATGTGGACCAAAGCTGACTCGGCCCCATCTGAGCAATTGGAATCGTGCCCGGATACACCGGATGCGGCAGGTCCTTGCCGAAGAAGTAGATCAGCGGCATCAACACCAGCCACGAGAAGACGCCGCCCGCGAAGATCACGCCAGCCACGCGCGGCCCGATAATGTAGCCCACGCCCAGATACTCCGGCGTCGCGTCAGCCTTGATCGCCGAGCCCTTCAGAATATGTTGCGGTCCAAAGTCTGGCTGATACTCCGGCGTCCCCGGCCACGCCCTGAAGATGTTCTCGTTCTGGAAGAGCGTGTAGAGGCCGCCGAGCCCGAGTCCGAAGAAGACGCGGCTCGCCAGCGACCCGCCCTTCTCGCCCGCCATCAGCACATCGGCGCACGCCGTGCCCTCGGGATACGTAAGGTTGCCGTGCTCCTCGACGATCAACTGCCGCCTGAGCGGAATCATGAACAGCACGCCCAGCCATCCACCAATCAGCGCCAGCAGAAAGATGCGCGAGTACTCGAGATCGAAGCCGAGAAAGATCAGTGCCGGCAGCGTGAAGATCACGCCTGCGGCAATCGACTGGCCCGCATTGCCCGTCGTCTGCACAATGTTGTTCTCGAGAATAGATGCCTTTCCCAGCACGCGCAGAATGCTGATCGACAGCACGGCAATGGGAATGGAGGCTGCTACCGTGAGTCCGGCGCGCAGACCCACATACACGGTCACCGCGCCAAAGATCACGCCAAAGATCGATCCCAGCAGGAGAGCGCGCACCGTAAATTCGGGCCGGTTTTCGCTCGCTGGAACAAAAGGTTGAAAGTCGGACACAAAAAGCCTCCACGTACAGCTATGCGGGATGTGCAGAGCAAATCCCTGAAAACTGGAGTGTAGCAGCGCTCGGCTGTCTCGTTATAGGAGCGCGCGCACGCCTGTCCAGATCTCCGTCACTCCTCGGTGGCATCTTCGTCCGTATCTGAAGCATGTCT
>DATMUN010000358.1:0-3412 GCA_035563895.1 Occallatibacter sp.
CGTGTTGGACAGTTCGGTGCGCGGTTCACCTTCTAGCCCGCCACACAGAACCTGACCTCAACGCCACCCCGCTCTTCAAGCGAGCAGGGGTGGCCCCTCCCCCGCGCCGTTCTCAATGGCGTCGCGGGTCACAGTAGAAAAATAGCAATCATCCGATTTTGCAGGAGCGCAAGCGCATGCCGGTTTCCAGGCCGTTCGTCCACATCACTCTCTCGATTTCTATAGGTCTTTCACTGTTCTTGAGCGGATGCGGTGGCGGCGGAGGGACATCGTCTTCCGGCGGCGGCAGCACAACAGCAACCACCGCCACACCAACCATCACCGCCGCAGCCGCACAAAACGGCGCACAGATCGTCACACTGGCCGATAGCATTTCCAGCGCAACCATCTACTTCACAATGGACGGCACAGCGCCCAGCACTTCGTCTCCTGTCTACGAGGCGCCGTTCCTGGTCTCGTCGTCCCTCACGGTGAAGGCGATGGCCAAGGCTTCGGGTGAAAACTCAAGCACTGTAGCTTCGCAGGACTTCACCGTAAGCGCCGCTTCGGGAACGTTGGTCTGGAGCGATGAGTTCTCCAACACCACCGCTGCAAATGCACAGCCCAGCGCCACTACCTGGACCTACGACACAGGAGCCGGCGGCTGGGGCAACAGCGAGCTTGAAAACTACTGCGCCTGGAACTCCTCCGTCTCGCCTTGCGACACAGCCAATCCCAACGCCTACGTCGGCACAGACGGCTACCTGCATATCGTTGCCCGCCAACCCTCCTCCGGTGTCTACACCTCCGCGCGCATGAAGAGCCAGGGCCTGTTCAGCTTCCAGTACGGCCGCGTCGAGATTCGCGCACAGGTGCCAGAGGGCCAGGGATTCTGGCCCGCGTTCTGGCTGCTCGGCAACAGCATCTCCACCGCAAGCTGGCCGGCCTGCGGTGAGATGGACGTGCTCGAGCGCGTGAATGCTGCCACCTCGCCCGACTGGAATACTGGCTCTATCCACGGCACCGGATTCACCGGCAGCAACCTGGGCACCACGTACTTCTTTCCGAGCGGCGCCACCGCTGCCGACTGGCACACCTACGGCATGATCTGGACGAAGGACTCGGTCTCCTACTACATCGACGATCCGTCGAATCCCTACGCCACGTTCACCTCGGCCAGCATCAGCGGATTCAGTGGTTCCAAGTGGCCCTTCGACAACGGTCAGAACGCATTCCTCATCATGAATATCGCCGTCGGCGGAAGCTGGCCCGGAAGCCCTGATTCGTCCACCATCTTTCCCGCAGAGATGCTGGTCGACTACGTTCGCATTTACACCAACTGAGCGCCAGTAGCGTTTCCGAATATCGCCCTTGGATAACATCATGAACTTTCGAGCAGGAACAATGCGGGCGGCGTGGCTTGCCGCGTTGAGCGTCACACTCTGCTTCGTTGCAGGCGCCGCCGCGGCAGTGGCAAAGCAGCGTCCGTCATCAACCGGAGCGAATATGCCCGCAGCTCCCAGCCAGAGCTGGAAGCTCGTGTGGCACGACGAGTTCAGCGGGCCAGACGGCAGCCAGCCAGACCCATCCCGATGGACCCTCGTCACCGGTGGATCGGGCTTTGGCAACGCCGAGTTGCAGACCTACACCGATCGCCCGCTCAACGCGCATCTCGAAAAGGGCAACCTTGTCATCACTGCGATGAAGGAGTCCTACACGGCCTCCGATGGCATTGCCCGCGCTTACACCTCGGCGCGCATGCAGACCAAGCAGCACTTCGATGCGCAATACGGGCGTATCGAAGCGCGCATCAAGGTACCTGCAGGCGTCGGCCTCTGGCCCGCGTTCTGGATGATGGGCAGCAACGTCGACATCGTTGGCTGGCCAGAGTGCGGCGAGATCGACATCATGGAGAACATCGGCAAGGAACCAGGCGCGGTGCACGGCACACTCCATGGCCCGCGCTACTCCGGCGAATACGCACTCACCGGCGGATATCACCTGCCGCAAGGCCAGCGTTTCAGCGATCGTTTCCATCGCTTCTCAGCCGAGTGGGAGCCCGGAGTGATCCGCTTCTACGTCGACGGCCAGCTCTTCGAGACGCAGAACACCGACAGCATTCCGTATTACAAGCGCTGGGCCTTCGACCATCCGTTCTATCTGTTGCTCAACCTTGCGGTCGGCGGCCATTGGCCGGGCGATCCCACAGCCGACACCGTCTTTCCCGCAACCATGCTTGTCGACTACGTGCGCGTGTACAGCCCTGCTCATCGCGGGAAGTGAGCAGCAGCATCCTCATCTGGCGAGCGTGGACGGCCGCGTCCGCGCCCACTCTTCTATTGCCCCTATAATGAATTGCGCACACTCCGCTTCGGCCACGCGCCAGCGAGGCTGGAACTCCAGTGCGACGGGGCCGCATGCAATCTGGTTCAACACGTTCAACTGCGGCATCTTCCTCGGTCGCGAATCACTCCGCCGAAAAAGTGGACGCCACTCCTCGTGACTTTGCAGAAGAGCGCGAAGCCCTGCGCCGCGTGCTTGAGAATCCTGAGATCAGCCGCTCCACCAGCCTGCTGCGCTTTCTGCAGTTCGTCTGCAACAAGTACTTCGACGGGCAGACCGACGACATTCGCGAGTACAGCATCGCCGTTGAAGCTCTCGGCCGCCGCGAAAGCGAGTTCGACTCGCGCGTCGATCCCATCGTGCGCGTCACCGCGCGGGCTCTGCGCAAAAAGCTCAGCGCCTATTACGAGAACGAAGGCCGCAACGATTCCATCCGTATCGTTCTCCCGCTCGGGCATTACGTGCCGCAATTTGTGTCCGCGCCCGATGCGCAGGAGTCCGCAGCTGCCAATGCTGCGCAGCAGGAGGAGGGCGAAGAGTCCGCTGACTCCGCTCCGCACGCTGCGGCAACTGCAACGCTGAACCGCCGGAAGATCTTTTCCGTGGCGTGGAAGGTCGCGCTGCTTGTCACTGTCGTTGGCGCAGCCTTTGCTGTTGGCTTTCTGCAGGGCCGTCGAACCGACAGTTCAGCACCGATCGCAAAAGCCCCCATCCAGTGGGGTGACCCCGTCTGGAGCGACGAGTTTGACGGCACTGCGCAGCAGGTGCCCGACCCCTCCCGCTGGACCTTCGACATCGGCGGCGGCGGCTGGGGAAACAAAGAGGAGCAGACCTACTGCTCGTCTTCCGGCGGCGGTCCGAAGCCCTGCAACCCGCGCCATCCCAATGCCTTTCTCGACGGTGCAGGTCATCTCGTTCTGCGCGCCCAGCGCGAGCCCGACGGCGTCTGGACCTCCGCCCGCATCACCTCCCGCGGTCTCAAGACCGTCCAGTACGGCCGCATTGAAGCCCGCCTCAAGATGCCCGTTGGCAAGGGCCTCTGGCCAACGTTCTGGATGCTTGGCTCGGACTTCCCGCAAGTCGGCTGGCC
>DATMUN010000359.1:0-7994 GCA_035563895.1 Occallatibacter sp.
TCCGCGCGGCTGGCACAGAAGGTCGTTGAGGCAATTGAAGGCAACCCGCTGCCCGATGTGCATTCGCTCTATTCGCTCGAGGCTCCGCTTGAGGACAAGCTGCATGCTGTGGCCACCAAGATCTATGGCGCCGACGGCGTGGAGCTGAGCAAGACCGCACAGGCCAAGCTCGCGCGCTATGCAGAGTGGGGCTACGGAAAGTTGCCCGTCTGCGTGGCCAAGACCCAGTACTCGCTTTCGGACGATCCCAAGCGCATGGGCGCGCCTACCGGCTGGAAGTTGCGCATCACCGACGTGTCGCTGTCAGCTGGCGCGGGCTACGTTGTCGCCATCGCCGGGAACATGATGCTGATGCCCGGGCTACCGCACGAGTCGCGCGCGCAGACAATCGACGTTAACCAGGACGGCGAGATTGTGGGTGTGTAGCGGCACAGTGGTCAGTGGCCAGAGAAAAACCGGAAGGCTGTGGCCTTCCGGTTTTTGTCATGTATAGCGCGGCAAGACTAGTAACTACGCACCCACTCAAGGATCGAGCGCACGGCGACGCCGCTAGGGCCTTTGGCGATATGGGGCTGCGCGTTTTCGACCCAGGCCATGCCGGCGATATCGAGGTGAATCCACGGCGTATCCTCGGCGAAGACCTTCAGAAACTCGGCCGCAGTGATAGCGCCGCCCCAGCGTCCGCCGGTGTTCTTGATGTCGGCGATATCGGACTTGATCATGTCCGCGTACTCCTCGCCGAGCGGCAGCCGCCAGAACTTCTCGCCGCTGGTTTCGAGCGCCGTGTTGAACTTCGCAAACGTCGCGTCGTCGTTCGAGAAGGCTCCGGCATTGATCATGCCCAGCGCTACCACGCACGCGCCTGTCAGTGTTGCCGCGTCGATCAGGTGCGTGCAGCCCAGCTGGCGCGCATAGGTCAGACCGTCGGCGAGCACGAGGCGGCCTTCGGCGTCGGTGTTGATAATCTCAATCGTCTTGCCTGGCTTATCTGCGAAAGGCATCGCAGTCTGCACGTCGCCGGGCTTCTGCGCCTTGCCGTCGGGCATGTTCTCGCTGGCGCAGACGATGGAGATGACGCGCACCTTCGGCTTGAGCAAGGCAATGGCGCGCATTGCACCCAGCATCGCCGCGCCTCCGGCCATGTCGTACTTCATCTTCTCCATGCCGTCGCCGGGCTTGAGCGAGATGCCGCCCGAGTCAAACGTGATGCCTTTGCCGACCAGGCCAAGCACCGGGCCATCCGTCACGCCATCCGGCTCGTAACGCAGCACGATCAGCGCTGGAGGCTCCTCTGAGCCCTGCGCCACACTCCAGAAGGAGCCCATCTTCAGCTCCTTGATCTTCTCGGTCGAGTAGACCTCGGCCTTCAGACCCACCTCGGCAGCCATTGCCGCGGCGCGCTGGCCCATGATGGTGGGCGTGAGCTTGTTGCCCGGCTCGTTGACCAGAGTGCGCGTGAAGTTCTGGCTCTCGCCGATGATGACGCCCTCGTTAAAAGCAGCTTCTATGGCGGCCTTGTCCGCACCTGCAGGCGCAACAACGGTGAACGACTCGATGCTCAGGTCCTTGCGGTCACTGCGGTAGGTGTCCGGATCGAAGTCGCCGACGAATGCGCCCTCAACAGCCGCTCGCGCACCGGCTGGGAGCAGCCCTTCGGCGTTGGGCAGCGCGAAGGCAAACGAACGAACGCCGCGCGGCTTTACGAAACGCGCAACTGTACCCGCGGCGTTACGTACCGAGTGCGCCGTGGCCTTGGCTTGCTTGCCCAGGCCGACCAGAAGCAGGCGCTTCGCCTTCAGGCCAGCGGGGGCGTGGAGCAGCAGTGTCTCGTTGGCGCCAGCCTTGAACTCGCCGGAGGCGAGCACGGCAGCAGCGGCTGCCTCAACGGCGGCATCAGCTACGAGCAGCGCCGGAGCGGGCTTGGCGTCCGGCCCTTTGGCGGTCTGGGTGTCTACGGATGTTACGGCCAGCAGTTCAGTTTCAAGAGAAGCGAGGGAAGAGAAGAGGAGTTCTGTCTTCATGTCCTCTCTATGATAGGCTGCGCCGGCCAGCGCGTGCTATCAGCGGCCGTTGCGGCGCTTGCTGGCATTGATGGCGGCTCGGGCCTCGCGGTCGGCCTCGCGGCGGCGCTCGGTCTCGCGCTTGTCCCAGTCCTGCTTGCCCTTGGCCACGGCCAGCTCGCACTTCACGCGGCCGTGTTTGAAATAGAGCCGGGTGGGGATGAGCGTGTGGCCTTTCACCTGCGTCTTTGACTGTAGCTTGCGGACCTCTTCATGGTGCAGCAGCAGTTTGCGCGTGCGGGTCTCGTCGTGGTTGGCGATGTTCCCGTGCGAGTAAGGACCGATATGCATATTGAGCAGGAAGGCCTCGCCGTCCTTCACCAGCCCGTAGGCGTCCTTGAGGTTAGCCTTGCCCTCGCGAATGGACTTTACCTCGGTTCCGCGCAGGGCCACGCCCGCCTCAAACCGGTCCAACAAGAAGTAGTTATGTCCGGCGGCGCGGTTCTGCGCCGCATCGCGCTCGCCGCTGGCCACAGGGTCGCGCGGGCGCGCCGTTTTCTTCTCGGCAGAGCGCTCGGGCTGCACAATCACGTGGCTGGACTGGCGTGGCATGGCGAAAAACCCTCGAATCTTCATCCTAGCATCGGCGTGTCTTCGCCTCAGAGCCGCTCCCGGCAATCCGGGTGCGCAATTCCGGCTGCTGCGCAGGGCTGTTTTGCTCAAGATGCTGTAACTTTTTGCCAGATGGGGCTTTGCTAGAATGAAGCAGCATCAGATGGGTGTTTTCAGCTATCAAGATCGCGTCGAGGGCCGCTCAAGCAGGCCCCAACGGACTCCGCAAACCGGACCGCAAACGACGCTGGAGTTTCGCATGAATCGCAGCGCTGCCCGCACCGCGTCTGTTCGTCTTCGCCCGGTCTTCTGGGCGGTGTTTTTCGCCCTGTGCCTCTCCGCGGTGGCTGTGGGCGCAGAGTCGGTGCACACGCTCTTCAAGCAGGGGCAGACGGCTGAAGCGCGCGAAGACTATGACGCGGCCTTTGCCGCGTACCAGAAGGCCTATCAGGCAAAGCCGAACGACATCACCTACCGCGCAGCCTACTATCGCCTGCGCGGGCAGGCTTCCGCGGTGCACCTCTCCAACGGCCGCCGCCTGCTGCAGGGCGGCGACGAGCAGGGCGCGCTGGCAGAGCTGCTGCGCGCGGCAGAGATAGACCCCTCGAACGAGGCCGCACAGCAGGAGATCAAACGGGTTCGCTCGCTGCACCAGCCGATAGCCCCGCCCAATCCGGAAGAGCCTCCGCAACCCGCAGGCGATCTGGCGGAGATCAATGCAATCGCGCCGCCGATCCGCCTCAAGCCCATGTCGAACGAGCCCATCACGCTGCACATGGTTGAAGACGGCAAGGTCATCTATCAGGCTGTGGGCAAGGCTGCGGGCATCAACGTTCTCCTCGACCCCGACTACAATTCGCGCCGCGTACAGGTGGATCTGAACTCTGTTTCACTGCTGGATGCACTGCGCATCGTCGGCACGCTCACGAATACGTTCTGGCGGCCGGTTACGGCGAACACCATCTACGTGGCCACCAACAACAGCGCCAAGCGCCGCGAGATGGAAGAGCTTGCGGTCCAGACCTTCTACCTGAGCAATGCCTGGCAGCAGAACGATCTGAACGATGTGCAGACCGCGCTGCGTAACGTGCTTACGAGCCCGAACTTCAAGGCCTATGGCGTCGCCAGCCAGAATGCAATTGTTGTGCGCGGCACTCCGGACGAGTTGCTGCTGGCCCAGAAGATCATTGATGATCTGGATCGCGCGCGGCCCGAGGTGGTTGTGGATGTGGCAGTGCTCGAAGTGAGCAAGAGCTGGGAGCGCGAGATCGGACTCTCCTGGCCGCAGAGTGCAGGCGTCTCCATCACTGGCGGAACGTCGAGCAGCTCTTCGTCATCCTCGTCGTCTTCCTCCTCATCCTCATCTACTTCGTCGTCGACGACGCCTACGCTGTACACACTCTCGCATCTGAACTCGAGTGATTTTTCCGTCACTCTGAGCTCAGCTACGGCATACGCGCTGCTGTCGGACTCGAACACCAAGATCCTGCAGAACCCGCGCATCCGCGCCACCGATGGGCAGAAGGCGACCATGAAGATCGGATCGCGTGAGCCCATCGCGACCGGCACGTATTCAACATCGTCGTCGGCGCTCACCTCTGCGGCTGAGACGCAGTTCCAGTACATCGACGTTGGCGTGAACATCGACATGACGCCGACAGTGCACTACAACGACGATGTGACGATGAAGGTTTCGATCGAGGTGAGCTCGATCAGCGGCTACACGACGATCTCGAGTGTCTCCGAGCCCATCATTGCGCAGAAGAAGAGTGAGCAGACGATCCGCCTGCGCGAAGGTGAGGCAAGTGTCCTCGGCGGCATCCTCAATCGGCAGGATATCCAGTCCTGGAGCGGAATTCCGGGGCTCAGCTCCATTCCGCTGCTCAAGTACCTGTTCGGTTCGAAGGACCACCAGATCACGGACGATGAGATCGTCTTCATGCTGGTGCCGCACGTTGTGCGCTCGCCGTACCTTACGCCCTCCAACATTCGCCCGGTCGACATCGGTGCGGGCCAGTCCATCACGCTGCGCCAGACCGACACCTCGCAGACCGGCCCTGCCATGCCGCAACCCGCGCGTTCGCAGGTGCGCACCGAGCCGAATGTCGGCACGGTGCCGGGCGGCTCGGCTATCGCAGCGGCCCCGGCTGCGCTTGCGCAGATGAGCGCAGCAGCGGATGCTCCGCCGCCCAGCGCTGCGCCGAATGTGACGCCATCTGCGCCGCCGGCTGCTGCACCTGCGCCTCCAGGCAGCCGCCTCAGCTTCTCCCTGGTTCCATCCACTAATCCTGTTGCCAACGGCAGCACGTTCCAGGTGCCGGTTGTGATCACGGGTGGGCAGAACATTGCGTCAGTGCCCTTGCAGGTGAAGTACGATGCCGCTCATCTCACGCTCGTGAATGTGAGCGACGGCGATTATCTGAACCGCGACAGCCAGCCGGTCTCTCTTGTGCATCGCGATGATGGGCCGGGCAATATCGTGGTGAATGCAGCGCGACCGCCGGGCGCAGTTGGTGTCTCGGGTGCGGGTGTGGTGTGTGCGCTTACGTTCCAGGCCAAGACCCCGGGCGAAACCACCATCAGCATCGCGCAGCCCGGCGCCCTTACGGCAGCGCAGCAGCAGGTGCAGGCGCCGGCCACGCAGACGACGGTAGTTGTGAAGTAGGCAAATGTGGATGACAGTCTCTCGTCCAATCCGAAAGCCTTCAGAGCGAGGGCTGACGCTGATCGAGCTGCTGGTCACCGTGGCGATCCTCTCTGTGCTCGCCATGGCGGCCATTCCTGTGGCGCGCTTTCAGATCAAGCGCGAAAAGGAGCGTGAGCTGCATCGCGCTCTCTGGATGATGCGCGACGCCATCGATCGTTACAAGGACGCCGCCGAACGCGGTGCTTTCCAGACCAAGGTCGACAGCCAGAACTACCCGCCCGATCTGGACACACTGGTGAGCGGTGTGGATGTGCAGGGCAAAAAGGTTCGCTTCCTGAGGCAGATCCCGCTGGACCCGATGACCGGGCAAAAGGATTGGGGTACACGTTCCATGCAGGACGATCCGAGCTCGGACTCGAATGGTGGGCAGAATGTTTTCGACGTTTTCACCAAGTCCACGGGCACGGCTCTGGACGGCACCAAGTACTCGGACTGGTAGACGATGATGCGCAGAACCAGACAACACGAAGCGGGCTTCACCCTCATGGAGCTGATTATCGTCATGTCGATCATCAGCATTCTGGCGGCGCTCGCCGTGCCTCGTTTTACCGCAGCTATCAAGTCCGCCCATGAGGCCGTTCTTCGCGAGGATCTGCGCGTGATGCGAACCGCCATCGACTCCTACACCATGGACAAGCAGAAGGCGCCGCAGTCACTTGACGATCTGCTCAATGACGGCTACCTTCGGAGCATCCCCGAGGATCCGATGACGCACAGCAGGGATACTTGGGTTCCAGACTCCAGTGATGCCTATTCGTCGGTCGATCAGACCGAGCCGGGCATCACCGATGTGCACTCCGGTTCGCAGGAGATTGGCTCCGACAACCGGTCTTATTCTGAGTGGTGATCCGCGCCTCGCGCGCATGAAGGGACCGCATGGCTGCACGAACAACCTCTGCGCTGCTCCTGCTCACCGGTGCTTTTCTTTTGTCTGCACAAGCTCCACAAGTTAAACCCGCTGTCGTCACGGTTCACATCTTCGATGGCCGCACAGGCGAGCCGGTTGTGCCCGACAACGTGCTGGTGCGCGTCGACCGGATGAATGCTGCACACATTGAATGGGTGAAGCTGGCAGACGACGGCACTGCCACGCTTACGCTGCCCGCCGCAACCACATCGCTCACCGTGCATGCCACCTACGCCAGCAGCACGGAGTATTACGTGAACTGCGACGTTTCAAAGCAGCGCAACAGCTACCACGAGACCTGGTACCCCTTATCCACAGTGATGAGCGAAGGCCTGGTCATTCCCAATGAATGCGACAAGGCGAAGAACACGCGCGATATGAAGTTCACGGCCAAGCCCGGCGAGTTGGTGCTGTTTGTGCGCAGGCGCAACATGCACGACCGCGTCGAGGAGATGCGCTGATTCCGGCGCTCCCGTAGCTGGAGGCTCACCCGTTTTGCCCGCAGAACAAAGCTTCCCCGCGCCTGTCGAGTTTGTCCGCAACGCAGAACGGTACTTTGCCGCGCTCGCGGCGCACGCCAATCCTGAAGAGAGTCTCGGCGGAAGCCTGCTTTATGCAGGCTCGCTTGATGACGATACGCGCGCACTGGTGGCGGCCGCGAATGTCACAGGGGCGGCGACGCTCGTTGTCGCGGCGGATACCGCTGCACAGAAACAGGCTGCGCGCGATGGCATCGCCGATTTTCTGGTGACTTCGCTCGATGAGGCTCTGCGCATCCTCAAGAATGAAATCCGCAAGCGCGCTACGGTTGCTGTGTGTGTTGCCGCTTCGTCGGCTGAACTCGAACGCGAGATGCTGGAGCGGGGCGTGGTGCCGGATCTGGTCTCTGCTGACGTGGCGAGTCTGTTTCCAGCGGCACGAGCTATCGAAACTTGTCCCGTGCATGATCCGGCTGTTCGTATCGAGTGGAGTGTCAGCACGGCGCCTGCGCTCTGGATGCCGAAGCTCGATGAGATTGCTCGTGCATGCCTGCCCATAGACAACGCCGCTGCGCATCGCTGGCTGCGCTTGGCTCCGCGTTACTGTGGCCGTGCTGCCATGAGCTTACGCGTGCTTCGGTGTCCTTCAAAGATCGCCGATGAGTTCTCAGCACGCATCGCTGCGGGCATCGTTGACGGCTCGATCGGTGTGCCCATCGAGGTGCGCATCACCGCGGACTAGCTTACTTCCTCGCCGCCCGTTTCAATCAGAGACCACAGCTCGCCGATTCCGGCGCGCGTCTTGGCGCTCACGGCGAGAATTGTGTCGAGCTCGTGTGCCTTCTTCAGCGCAGACAGGTTGCGCGTCCTCTCGTTGCCGCTCAGCTTGTCCACCTTGGTGGCGACGACGGCAAAGTCGCGATCCTGCGCACGCAGCCAGTCGATGAGCTGCTTATCGCTGGGTTGCGGAGGGATGTTCGAGTCGACGAGGCAGATGCACAGGCCCAGCGTGGCGCGCTCGGCCAGGTAAGGCTCGATGAACGCGGGCCATCCAGCGGAGATCGATTTCGAGATCTTCGCGTAGCCATAGCCGGGCAGGTCGGCAAAGAGCAGCCTCTGCTGCTGGCGTTGGTCAAGCAGTGCAAAGAAGTTGATGGCGCGCGTGCGACCGGGCGTCGACGAGACCTTCGCAGCCTTGTCGCCTACCAGGGCATTCAGCAGGCTCGACTTGCCCACGTTGGAGCGGCCGAGGAAGGCCACTTCTGGCACGGTGGGAGCAGGGAACTGCG
>DATMUN010000360.1:0-3332 GCA_035563895.1 Occallatibacter sp.
ACCATGACAACGAAGACGGCCAGACCCGTAGCTGCCCAGGTGATACGGAACTTCTTCTGCGCCCTGGCCAGGTCAGCTGGTGCGGCAACCTCTGGGATCTCTGAGATGACGATCGAGGGGAGCATCGCTTTGATGTCCTTCTCGCTGTAGATGCGGGGATCGAAGAACTCAAACACGCCCGCAATTAGCAGGCCAAGCGCGATTCCGACGGCCAGGCCGATGCCGCAGAACTTGAGCCGGTTGGGAAAGTCGGGCTTGACGGGCAGACTCGGCGGGTCGAGCGAGGTGAAGCGCTCGCCCTGCTGGGCCTGCTCCATGGTGGTGGCCATTGACGAGGCATTCATCTTCTTGAGCAGGTCGTCGTAATTGGCCTTGGACTGATCGTAGCCGCGGGTGAGCTCTGCTAGCTGCTGCTCGGTGGCAGGCTGCTCGTTGAGCCGCCCCTGGTACTCGGCGATCTGGCCCTGCAGCGCGGCGATGGCGTGCTCGCGGTTCGAGATCTCGACTTCGTTGGCGTGCAGGTTGCTCTGAATGAGAGCCGTGGACGAGCTGGCTGAGCCCTGGCCGCCGCCCGCGTCACCTGAACGAGCAGCATTTGCCACCGCCTGGGCCCGCAACCGCTGGGTCTTGGCAATCTGGTCCTTGAGCTTGACGACGTCGGGATACTGGTCCGTGTAGCGGGAGCTGAGGTCGGCTAGCTTTGCCTGCAGCGTGGCAAGCTCGGTATCAAGTGCGGTCAGCTCGCTGGAGCCTGCGCTCGCGGAGCCTGTCTGCGCATGGACCTCTTTGCTCTGCTGAAGGAGCGTCTGATAGTAGACGCGCTGTTGCTTAGCGGTATTGAGTGCGTCCTGCTCGTTTTGAAGCCGGGACTGAAAACCGCTGAGGATCTGGAGATTGCTGGCCTGCTGTGTGGGCAATGCGCCGATGTGGCTGGTCTCGAACGAGCGCACCTTGCCCTCCTGCTCGGCCAGCTTGGCTCGGGCGTCTTCCAATTGCCCTTGGAGAAACTTAGTGGTTCCTTCTGACTCCTGCTGGCGGGCGCGCAGGTTCTCGTGGATGAAGATGTCTGCCAGCTCCTGCGTGACCTGCTGCGCGACGTGGGGATCGCGCGCTGAGAACGAGATGCGGAATGCGGTGATCTCCTGGTTGCGCTCGTCGCGCACCAGCTCGAGCTTCACGTCCTTCTGCATCTTCTCCACGCGCTCGTCGGGCGAGAGTGAGCGGCCGGCGCTCTCATAGAGGTGCAGATTGTTGGCAACTGTCAACAGGCGGGTACGGCTGAGAATCTGCTGCGTGATGCTCTGCAACCGGTCCTGGATATCGTTGCTGACGTTCGGCGCCACGTAGTCCTTGGGCATGGTGGGCTCTTCGACAAGGATCAGCGTGCTGGACTTGTAGATGGGATGCAGCACCCAGCTGGCGCCCCAGATGATGGCCCACGCCGCGAACATGGGTATGAGAAAGTGCACATGGCGGCGGCGCGCGACATCCAGGAGACGGTGGAAGTCGAACTGTTCGGAGGATTCTTCTTCGATGGGTTCAACCATAATCTAGCGTCCTATGGGCCGGGCGAACTGGCAGGTGATCGAGGCATAGCCCCGGTTGCTGTCGGGATTGTTATTGAGCAGAGCGAGGCCCGGATACGCCTGATGCAGGCGCTCGTAGCCGGCTTCGATGACGAAGTGCTCGCCGAAGGTGCGCTGGATGAGGCCCTTGCCGGAGATGCGATGGCCGTCGAGGAAACTGGAGCCGAGATTGGGAGTAGCGTTGGCGTTGTTGGTGTAACCGCCCTCAGCACCGGCAGCCCATGCGCGCGAGAACTGCGCGCGCGAGGTGAAGTTCACACTGTCCTGCTTGAATGCGCCGAGCAGGCCGCTGCCGCCGCTAACGGTATGCGCGTAGCTGAGCGCCAGGTTGGTGTGTGCGGTCTGTCGTGCGACGCTGGCATTGGCGTACGGAGCCCAGCCGGTGAAATCGGCGAACCCGGTTTCAGTAGCTTTGAAGTATTGCGGACCTGCGGCAATCGACACCGAGATGGTGGGACCGATGTAGAAGGTGTAGTACGGCACGAAGGACTGCACGTCGGTGTTGCTCTCACCTGCCGTGGGCGAGGCCGCAATGCGGGTGAACTGATAGGCAAAGCCGAGATAGTGGCGCTCGCCTGCGCGGAAGGCGTAGAAGGCGGAGCCGCTGCCGGACTTCGAGTCATAAAGCCCGGGCGCCTGTGACGGGTTTGGGAAGTGAACGATGCCGAACGATCCGCCTGCGCCGAACATCTGGTTGCGCGCGTACTGGTGGCTGAAGGTGGCGTGCAGCGTGTCGGATATCTGCGACGCGAACGGGATGAGCAGCAGGGGCGAATCACCGGAAGCGGAGACGCCGCTGCTGATGATCGCTCCCGACTGCCCGAACATGTTGGTGGTCTGCACGAACAGGTTGGACACGGAGAGCGCCGTATAGCGGGCAAATCGATAGTCGATGCGGGCCTGGGCGCTCTGGTCGATGGCGTTCAGGTCGCTGGTGGGCTGATAGAGCGTGAAGCCCGGCGTATAGCTGAGGCTCTCGCGGTCGCGAGGCGTGGTGCGGTCAAACGAGATGTTGGGCCGGATGGTGATCGTGGTCTCGTGCAGCGGCCGGGTGAACTCGCCGGAGAAGGCGTTATCGATATAGGCCGCATCGACGGCGAGCGAGCCGCGGAGCATGTTGGAACGGTCTTCTGCGCCGGTGATGAGCGCAAAATCCATGCCGCTGACAGGCGGAGGCACACTCATGCGCAGATCCTCGTCTGGCGAGGCGGAGGCGCCGTTGGCAGCAGGCGCAACCTGCGCCAGGGCTGGCAGGGCAACGAATGACAACAGAGCTGCAATGACAATACGGGACGACATAGATTCCTCTCAGCCTTGCTAAGGAACAACGACCGTGTCACCGGGTTCGAGCTTTACGTTCTGAACCGAGTTCTTCCCTTTGAGAAAGTCCGCGTAGTTGAAGGTGATGCGGTCCTGGCTGCCGCCGGGCTTGGAGCGCAGGATGGTGATCCCCTTCTTCTTGGCAAAGTCGCGCAGGCCGCCAGCCGCAGCCAGCGCATCGACGACCGTGGAAGCCGTGGTGAAAGGGTAGGCTCCGGGCTTGACGACCTGGCCGAGAACGTTGACCTTCTGGCTGTTGCTCTGCTGCACGATCACGGTCACTTCAGGATCGGTGATGAAGTTGCGCAGATGGGTGGCAATGTCCTGCTCCAACTGCGCAGGCGTGCGGCCCGCGGCCTGCACTTCGCCCACCAGCGGCAGAGAGATCTTGCCGTCAGGGCGGACCGGAACCGAGCGCGTGAGCTC
>DATMUN010000361.1:0-5297 GCA_035563895.1 Occallatibacter sp.
CTTCGGCCATGCCAAGCATCAGCAGCGGATCGTGCAACTGTGTCGTGTCAGGATTGAGAAACGCAAACGCCGCGTCTGCAGTGTCGATGCCGCGCGCCACCAGCAGCTCGGCAAGCGCATAGGGCAGCCGAGCATCCCGGGCCAGCGCCTCAGCCTCGTGCGGATGCGTCTCTGCCAGAACCCAGCGCTGGCGCGGAGCGCGACGAGTCACCGGCCCCGCGTTCTCGGCCGTTGCCACGGTCGCTATTCGTCCTCGTCGCCGTGGTCGTGATCGTGGTCGTCGATCACAATGTCATGAAAGTGGTCGAGGTCTTCGATCAGCGCCTGGAAGCGCTCGTACCACTCAGTGGTGGTCTCATGCAGAAACGCCACGCCCTGGTAGACGAAGCCAAGCTGCAGGTAGCCCACCTTGCCCGCGTACTTGCGCAGCCACTCGGCTTCCACCAGCTCGCCGGCTTCCTCGTCAGGAAAGTTCATCTCGCGCGCTTCTTCAATCAGCGAGTCCAGCTCCTCACCGTCCAGCGTCATCTCGCTGAAGGTGATGAAAGGCGCGCCAACGTGCTTCGCCATCTCGACGAAGTCCTTCCACGCATCGGGGTTGTTGTTGCTCTCCCACAGAATGGAAGGGATCTCTTCAGTCACATAGCCGGGCAGGCGGCGTATGCCGTGTCCTTCAATGAAGGCCACCATGTCGTCTTTTAGCGAAAGCAGATTGTCCGTACTCATAGTTCCAGTCCCTTATTCTCGCAGATTGGGCCGGGGCGGCGCGGCTGCGATTGTGGGAAAGCGCGCTGCCGCGCCACGGCGTTTAGTCTGGAGACAGGAGGATCGAACCCAATTGCCCGTCTTTGAACATCATGTCTTTGTCTGTACCAATCAACGCCCTGACGGTGCGCCGCGCCCCTCGTGCGCAGCCGGAGGCGGAAGCGATATCCATGTGGCCCTGCAGCAGGCCGCGAAGGCCGCAGACCTCGCCGGCCGAGTGCGCGTCAACAAGTCCGGCTGCCTCGACCAGTGCGAGCACGGCCCCACTGTCGTCGTCTATCCCGAGGCCGTCTGGTACGGCCACGTCAAGCCAGAGGATGCCGAGGAGATCGTGCGCGAACACCTCATCGGCGGCCGCCCCGTCGAGCGCCTGCGCCTCGCCGATGAGTGCATCAACACCAAGAGCTGTCCCCACCGCAGCTAGCAACCTGTAGCGATTCAGAACAGTGACCTGCGTACCGTGCCACGCGGTGCGCAGGCCTCATGCTGCGGGCAGGGCCGCCGATGAGTCGGGTGCGGAGGGTTGTATGCGACGCACATGGTTGGCGGCTCTCTTGGTGTGCGGTTTCCCCGTTCTGGCGCAGACAGTGCCGGCAAGCGGGGTCTACGTAGTCGACTTCCAGGTCCGGCTCGGGCAGCAGGTGCCCGCCGGAGCACTGGTCACCTGCAAAGTGCGTGTCCAGCCGCAAGGCTCCGCTACAGTTCAGACAGTCGTAGCTACGGGGACCGTGCAGGGCGCGTCGGCCCACTGCGTCGTGCAGATTCCCTCTACCGGCCTCGACGCAGCCGCGCTCACCTACGAGATCGATGCAACAGCGCCAGCAGGAATGCTGCTTCGCACCGCTACTGGCACTGCACCCGGTCTGCCCCGGCCTCCGGCAGGCGGCGCAGCGCGGCTCAACCTGAACCTGACGCTTTGAGACGGTTTACCCACGCCCAGAGGTGTACACCCGTGGGGCCAATGCGGTATCTTGGACTTTCAGCCCATGATTTTCTCCCGCGAGTACATTGGCTATCTGGCCCGCCGCACGGTCAAGCACCTCATCGATGCCAAGCTGATCACCACCAGTGATTTGAAGGCCACCGAAGAGCGTGTGACCCAAGGTTTGATCGAAGAGCTGTCCCTTGAGGACCGCATTAACGAAGAAGTCCGCGTCATCCTCGACGCCTACTCCGACGAGATGCGCAAGTCCGGCGCGCAATATGCCGAGATGTTCAAGAAGGTAAAGACCGAACTGGCGCGCAAATACAAGGCGGTGCTATGAGGATCAGCCGCGACAAGCTTAACAAGCTGGCCCACACCGTGGCCGACACCCTGGCCGAGATCGACGAAGTCGGCTTCGGGGAAGACCGCAACACCATCCGCCAGGAGTCCCGCAAGGCGCTCGAGATCCTGCTCACCCAGGAAGCGCAGATCGACCAGGCCGCACGCCAGAAGATCGCCTCGCAGCGCAAGATCATCCTCGAAGGCACGCAGGAGTGGGAGATCCTCTACCGCAAGTACTACAACGACGAGGTCCGCAAGCTGGGCATCTAGCGCTTGGACGGACTGCCCGCCAGGTTTTGCGCAAGAGCAGATTTTTGATACATTAAGAAAGCGGCCCAACGGGCTGCCCCCACACAGTGTGGCGCTATCGTCTAGGGGTTAGGACGTGAGATTCTCAATCTTAAAACCCGGGTTCGATTCCCGGTAGCGCTACCAATCAAGACACGCTAAAGCCCGCTAAATCAGCGGGCTTTTTGCTGTCCCGCAGAAATATCCATTGCGTCGCCAGCGAAGCAGGCTGCCGCAGGAAAAGCGGGCTCCAGCCGCGTAGATCGTCAATCAGCCCAAAGGCCGCTAAACCCACCACAGGTAATCATCTGCGCAGGTGCCAGAGCGCCTGAGAGACGGATACGCGGCAGTCGCAAGTCCAGCAATTCTGCGAGATACGCGTCGTCGCGCCGCTACCGCCTTCTTTCCACGGCTGGCTCAACAGGTTACTGATACGAAAGTTGTACTCTCGGCCGAAACAGTGGAAATTCCTGGGAATGGTAGGATGATGGGGTTAAGTGCCTCTTACCTGTGGTTTTGGTGGGGTTTCCAGGCGTCGGATGGCAGTAGATTTCGAAGAGTAAACACTATGCCGCGCTTGCGGCCAGATTCCCGGATTCATAGATCGATAGACGGACGGGCTCTATGACGACTCAGACACATCGCATCACCAATCGCACTAAGGGTCGGTTGCTGAGCGAAGGCGTTCATGCGGTGGACGCCACGTTTGAGCATCTCACGGTGTTGCGTGTGTTGATCGAGGGGCTGGCCGACAACAACGAAGCCGGATTCTGGCTCACTCAAGTCCGAGGCATCCCCTCGGTGCCGCGCATCTCGCCCATCGACCTCATCTATGTGGACCGCGAACAGCGCGTGGTCGAGGCTGTCGAGCTGCTGCCCGCCGGCCAGCAACCGCCATTTCGCGAGCCCGCCGTCAGCGCTCTGGTGCTGCCGTTCCAGACCATCTCCGCCACCGAGACCAGCGTAGGCGACCAGCTTCTGATTGATGGTGCGCCATCCGCAAAGGCCGAGCCGTCCGCCGCCGCGCCCATTCAAACCGACAAACTGCTACCGGTAGCAGAACCGGCTCCCGTTCAGGAACAGCCTCCAGCCGCAGAGCCGGTTTCTGTCGCAGTCGAAACTCCATTTCGCGAATCCGCGCCGCTTCCTCTAGCAGTGATGAACGCAGTTGCGCCCGTGGAGGCAGCAGCGCCGGCCAGCATGCCCATTGAGGCTGCTCCAACCCCCGCGCCGGTTCCAGTACGCCCGGCCGCGCCAACGCCCGTACTCACCGTGCACGAGGTCGTGCTTCCCGCTGAAGCTGAAACCGCCCCAGCACAGCACACGCAGCTGAACCGTACCAAACGGCAAAAGCTGCCCCGCTCCCGCAAGGCACGGCGCGAGGCGGCCGTTGCGCAGCGCAATAAGGATGCGGTTGCAGCGGCGCGGCAACGCCGCGAGCAGGAACAGGCCGGACCCGAGCAGGCGCCTGCCGCTCCGGCTCTTGAGTTCCAGCAGGGAGTCCGTCGGCCAGCACCGCAGCCCGTTGCGGCGGCCCCGTACATGGCGCCCCGGCCAGTTTCCGATCCGCCCGCGCGGCAAAAGACTTCTGCGGCAGCCCGAAGGTTCGACGATCGCATCCAACGCACCAGGACGTTTCTGTACTCCTACCTGCGCATGGATCTGCTCATGGACGCTTCTACTTCAATCAACGGCGAAGAGAGAGGTAAAGTTATGGCACTTGTCAGTCGCGTTCTCCACTGGCTCAACCCTAATGCCGTAAGTGAGGAACAGCGCGCCTCTATCCGGAGACCCGCCAAGGAACTGGTGGCATACACGGGCCCGGAAGGCGAAGAGAAGAAGATTGAGGTCGGCGACATCAGCTCCTCGGGCGTCTATCTGCGCACCGACGAGCGCTGGGAGCTGGGCAAGAAGGTCGCATTGAGCCTGCAGAGAAACGGTCCCGTCTCCGAGATACCCGACCGTCACGTGGAGGTCGAGGCCGACACGGTTCGCCATGACAAGCACGGCATGGGAATGGCCTTTATCCTGCCCGAGAAGACGCATCTGGACCTGTGGGATGCCGCTGCCAGCGGCCAGACCGCGGAGACCGGTCCGGACTACATCGTCCATGAGATGCGGCTCGCGCAGGCGCTCGGTGTCATCCGCCGCATCTGCCCTGAGCTGCTTGAGACCGCAACGCACCTCTTCCGTAAGGATTTTTCGAGCGTCCGCGTCCGCGACAGCGTGCGCATTCTGCTGATCGTGGAGAAGATGCTCCCCAGCACCCCTGAGAACGACAAGCGGAAGGCCCCGGCCGAGCTGGTGGCGCGCATCCTCGAGATGGGGTCCTGGGCCAGCGAAGAGTGGACGCAGGGGCTCTGGGCCGGTCTGCTGGCCACCTCGTGTACGCCCACCGGCGACGACCTTTCGAACTCGCAGCTGGTCGACATCCTGTGCCAGCTTGCTCACGTCCACCTCAGAATTCTGGAGTTTGTCTGCAGCCGCCACGCGGATGTCTCCGGAGGCGCCAGCGGTTCGCCGACCGTTACCATGCGCGAGGTGACCAAGCTGATCGATCTCACCAACCTCACCAAGACGCTGCGCTCCGTCTCTGAGATGGCAGATATGGGGTTGGTGACGCCGATCAAGCGCTCACCCTCCGATCCGCAGGACGAGAATGCCAAGACGACCGTAACGCCGCTGGGCCTGCGCATGTTCGCGCGCTGCCACGGCCGGATAGACAACTAAGCCACGAAACGCAATCGGCAGGCTGTCCCGTCTAATAATGTGGATATGCTCCGGTTCGCCCCCGAGGCAGCCGGAGCCTGGACTCCACGACCATGCGAATTTCCACATTGAGTGTTTTGGCGTTGGTGTTGCTCGCGGCGGGTGCTTCCCGAGCCTCGGCGCAAAATGCCGCGCCCGCACCGGTTCTGCACGCTCCGTCGGCTGAAGTGCAACTGCCCGTGACCGTGCGTGACAAGCACGGCGCGCT
>DATMUN010000362.1:0-3158 GCA_035563895.1 Occallatibacter sp.
GAGCCGTAGCCGCCGAGCGAGAGCCCGGTCAGATAGGTGCGCGTGGGGTCGGCATGGAACTCCTCGGTTTCCTGGTCCAGGGTAGCCAGGGCCAGGTTGTACATTTCGGGCTCGGTCCAGTAGTGGCGCAGGGGGCACTGCGGCATCACGACGATGAAGGGCCAGCGCTCGGGGTGATCGCGCAGCGCCTCGGGCAGGCCGATCTGCGTTTGCCACATGCCCTCTGCGCCGCGCTCGCCGCGGCCGTGAAGAAACAGGATGATGGGCCACTGCCTGCGGTCGTCGCGCCGGTAGTCCTCTGGCAGGTAGACCTGGAAGCGGTAGTTCGCGCCGTGGTAGGCGATATTGCGATTCAGGAAGCCGGTTTCCTGGAAGTTGCGGGGGTGCCCGAACCGGGCCGCGCCTTCGGCTGCGTGCGTCGAGAGCGGGGCAAAGAGCAAGATGATGAGCCAGCCCGGCAGAATCCGTGAAAACCGTCGCATGGAACTGCCCTCATCATACCGGCTTTAAGTGCCGTGAAAGAAAGACAAATTCCATGGAAATCCCTGACGGTTTTCTTATGGATCGGCGTGAAAGAATCAGTACGAGCCCTTCATCATCAGGATCGACTGACGACGCCATGAGCCAACTGGAACCCGGACAGATGCTGGACCACTACCGGATTGAGGCTGCGATCGCGCGCAGCGGCATGTCGGAGCTCTATCGGGCAACGGATGTCGAAAGCGGCAGGACCGTGGCCATCAAGGTTCCGCTGCCGGAGATGGAAGCCGACCCCGTGCTGTTGGAGCGCTTTAAGCGCGAGGAGGAGATCGGCCAGCTTCTCGATCATGCGGGCATCATCAAGACTTACAACCACGAGCAGCGCAGCCGCCTGTATATGGCGATGGAGTGGGCGGAGGGCCGCCTGCTGCGCGCGATCCTGAACGAAGAAAAGAAGCTGCCGGTGGAGCGGGCGATCCGGCTGACGCTGGGCATTTGCGATGCGCTCGACTACATGCACAAGCACGGTATTGTGCATCGCGACCTGAAGCCGGAGAACGTGATGGTGAGCGAAGACGACGCGATCAAGCTGATCGACTTCGGCATTGCCATGAAGGAAGATGCGCGTCGGCTGACTTTTGTGAACATGTCGGCCACGCTGGGCACGCCGGATTACATCTCGCCCGAGCAGGTGAAGGGGCAGCGCGGCGATCAGCGCAGCGATATCTACGCCGCCGGAATCATGCTGTATGAGATGTTGGCCGGGCGCGTTCCCTATGAGGGGCCGAACCCGCTGGCGGCGATGAACGAGCGGCTGCTGCACGACGTGACGCCGGTTCGCGAATTCAACCCGGACGTAGCGCCGGAGGTGGAAGAGGTGCTGTTTCGCGCGCTGGAGCGCGAGCCGCGCCACCGCTACGCAACGGCGAGCGAGATGGCCTGGGAGCTGGAGCACCAGGAGCAGGTGGGCGTGGACGAGCGCAGTGGACAGCGGCCGCAGCTGCGCGTGGGCAAGAAGACGCTGAATGCGAAGGTGCTGCTCTACGTGGTGCTGGGAATCGTGCCGGTGGCGCTGTTTGCGCTTATGTTGCTGCTGTCTCGGCACTGATGGTGGATCAGGCGGGCAACTGCTTGATCAGCTTGCGCGCACGGCGCGACCACGGGCGTTCGCGGCGGCGAAGATAGCGCGGCATGGTGGGGTCCTTATCCAGAACTCGCTGCGCCCAGGTTCGCGCCTCGGCGGTCTTGCCCTGCGCTGCAAGCAAATCGGCGAAGTTCAGATAGGTCTCAGAGAGCGTCGAGGTCTCCGTCACCTTGCGGAACAGGGCTTCAGCTTTTTCTGGCTGGCCGCTCTGCGCATACGCCTGCGCCAGCAATCCCGCGGCACGTTTGAAGTCGTGGTCGGGGTCCTTGGCTATGACCATCTCGAGGTCGGGCAAAGCTGCGGCGGAGTCGCCAAGCTGAAGGGCGCAGACGGCGCGGTGATAGAAGGTGTCCAGCGTTGTGGATCGTGCGGCGATGGCCTTGTCGAAGGCATCGCGTGCCTGCACATACTTTCCGTCTTCCAGACTGAGCTCGCCGAGTTCCTCATAGTTGCCGGAGGAGGGGTTATCGCGAATCGTCAGCTCCAGCGCCTTGATGCGCTTGCCGCGCGCCGCGCCCTTGAAGGACTGTGCGCCGAGGATTTGCAGGTCGGGCAGCGCCTCTGCAAACAGGTAAACGAGAGCGCCAACAGGTCCGAGAAAGAGGATGATGTAGAGCCAGTAGGTGTCGGGACGCCGACGGATGAAATGCGCGATAGCCAGCACCTGGAGAATGAGACTCCACGGATAGAAGAGGCGGCTGAGCATGCCCATGGGTTGTGCAGTCCTCGTTCAGTTAGCTGGGGTCAGCGACATGGTACGACAAAAACATCAAAGACCTGCGACGATTTGCGGAATCTGCCACGGGGCTTTGATGCTTAACAAAGAACCCCTGGGCGCGCGAGCAAGTGCTTACCGGTAGGAGTCGTCGCGGTGAACGACAAACTCCGGATAGGCGTTGCCGCCGAGCTCATGCAGGTCGAGGCCGATGCGCTCGCCGTCAGCATCCACACGGAACGGCACGAAGCGATTGAGCAACCAGAACAGCAGGTAGATCAGCGGAAAGACGAAGCCCAGCAGCGTGGCGATGGCGACGAACTGGGCGAGCACCTGGCCGCTGTGCGGCGCAAAGACGCCTGCCGCGAAGAGTCCCCAGATGCCTCCGGCGGCATGCACACTGATGGCTCCGGCTGGGTCGTCGATGGCGACGCCGAGCTCGAGGAACTCAACCAGGAGCGGCGTAATGATACCGGCGACGAAGCCTATGAGCAGTGCTTGAACGGGCGTGACCACGGACGCGCAGGCGCTTGAGGTGACCAGGCCCGCGAGCCAGCCGTTGGCGCAGAGGCTGGCGTCGGGCTTGCCGAAGCGCACCCGTGTGACGGTGTAGGTGGCAGCCAGCGCGGCGACGGCGGCCAGCCATGTGTTGATGGCGATGACGGGCAACGTGGATAGAGCGGCGTCACACCAAAGTAGCGCTCCGGCAGTATTGAAGGCCAGCCAGCCCACAGCGGCTACGGCGCAGCCGAAGAGCACGTAGATGGAGTTGTGGCCGGGCATGGCGGTGGAGAGGCCTTCCCTGGGGAACTTGCCGCG